>NZ_JBFAMX010000022.1:0-48053 GCF_040659615.1 Nonomuraea sp. NPDC049784 | reverse complement strand
CGAGGAAGTTCATCGTGCGCCTCGGCGGCGGACAACGGCGACCGGGCAGTGAGCGTAGTGCAGCACGCCGTGGCTGACGGAGCCCAGCACCGCGGACACCATGCCGCCGTGCCCCCGGTTGCCCACCACGACCAGGTCCGCGTCCCTGGACGCCTCAGTTAGCGCCGCCACCGGATGAACGGAGGTGATGTCCTCGATCACGTTGACCTCGGGGTGCTTGGCCCGCCAAGGGACGAGTCGATCGCGAAGGAACTCGTACTGGGCTCGTTGTAGCCGGTCCAAGTTGAGCGAGACCGCATGAACGGGAACAGCGTAGGCGTAGACGGCGCGCAGGGCTGCTCGGCGCAGGGAAGCCTCGGCGAAGGCATGGGCCAGGGCGGGCTCGGAGGAATCGGTCTCGTCCACGCCTACCACGAGCTGTCCGCGTTCGGCCGCCCCCGCCCGTACCACGACGACCGTGCCGTGCGCGTGGCCCGCCACTCCCAGGCTCACCGAGCCGAGCAACGCGCTCGCGAACCCGCCCCGGCCGCGCGAGCCGACCACCAGCTCGGCGGCCGACTCCGCCCGCGCCCGCAGGTCCGCCACCGCCGATCCGGCCACCACCCTGGTGGCGACCTCGACGCCGGGCCATCCGGCCATGACAGTCTGAACCTTCTCCTCCAGCATCACCTCGGCGGCCTCTCCGAGCGTCTCCAGCAGGCCAGGGACCGGATAACGCGGAAGGTCGTAGGTGCCGCGTTCGATCACGTGCACGAGCTCAAGCCGGAGCCCCTTGCGTGCCGCGTCGTCGGCTGCCCACGCGAGGGCGGCGTCGGCGCCCGGCGAACCGTCAGTTCCCACGACGATGACGTCGTTCATGGTTGCGCCTTTCGCTAGCCGTCGAGAACCCTCCCGTGCCAACCTCCTGCCCGAAACGCGGCAAAGCCACGGCCAAGGCCCTCGAGACTGCGCTGTGGTCACGCCCTGATCAGCACCCTTTACCAAGAGCCTGGCCAAGCGAACTGGTGTCGAGGCACCTCTTGGAAGGAAGTGCCAAGCGCTCGTCCCGCAACACCTCGTCGACGGACTCCTCTTCGGCCAGGATCATGGCGAGCCGGTCGAGCGCGCCACGCTGGGCGGGCAGCAGGCTGATCGCGCGCTGCTCTCCGCCCGGCCCCAGCAGGCGGACGACCTCTTCGTCCGAGACGATCGCCCCGCGAGAATAGGTCCAAGGCCCCAGAGCGGCTGGGCCATATGCCCCTGTCGTGCCCGCTGTCGTCGCCGCAGAGTGATGAGGAGGGAGGTGCATGATGGGACTCGCGACTCAGTGGGTGGCACTTCGCATGCGACGGTACTGGCTGGGGCGGAATCCACTGCGCCGTCGCTCCGACCGGCTGGAGGCGGCAGGCGTGGCCGTCTCGTTGATTCTGCTGCTGTTCAGCGTCTGGCCCGCTGTCGTCATGGGGCGGCTGGCCTACGAGAACGGCCTGCAGGCCGAGCGAGCCGGTCCCGGCATCCGCCAGCAGGTGACAGCGACCCTCGTGCAGGACGCGCTGGACACCGTTCTTGTCGGGGGCAAAGACGATGGCGCGGCGCCAGAATCACACGCTGCCGCGCGGTGGGTGACACCGTCCGGCGAGCAGAAGATTGGCCGGGTGGCGGTGCCCACCGGCGCGAAAGCGGGTACGGCCGTGAAGGTGTGGATCGACGGCCGGGGCGAGCTGACCAGACCGCCGACGAGTCACGCGGAAACACTGGCGGGCGCTGTGACCACGACGCTCCTGGTCATCGCGGGAGCGGCCGCCACGCTGATGTTGGGCTTCCGGTGCTTCAGGTGGTTGCTGGACAGAGGACGGTACGCCGCGTGGGACGCCTCCTGGGCCGAGGCGTGCGGGCGGTGGCGACGCTTGTCGTAGACCGCCCCGCCGCTCCAGCTGCATGAGCTGGCTCATGGGCACATCCGTGGAATCGTGACCCGCCTGGCCTCCGCCCTGGAAACCACGGTCGAGGACATGCTGGGTGGTGGACGCGATCGTCTTCAGCACCCCCACGGCGGACCCATGGACCAGGATCTGAGCACCGGCCTTGCCTGGGGCCCCTCACGTATCCCGGTCACGATGGTGCCCGGCTCACCGTTGGTGACGACCACAGCGGCGGCTTCCCTGGCGACGTCGGTGCCCTCCTCCCCCGCCATCGACCGGGTGTCAGCGTCGAAGGGCCTGGTGGCCAGCCGCGGCTCGTCCGGCCGTACCTCGTGATCGGCGAGGCACTGGCTGGGTGGGCCGGTAGGAGCCTCGATCCGATGGCCGTTCAGGTGCTGGACGGTGACGGCAACGCCTTGCCGACCACGATCGAATCAATGCGCATCTCTGACATGTCAGAGGCCTCGAGATGGACGAAGGTCCTCGCTAGGAAGGGAATTACGCCTCTTCATCCCCGGATTAGGTAGAGGTGAGCTGGATGGGAAGGAAACATCCGACACGCAGGAGGTCATGATGGGTGCTTTGGAGCGCTGGGGGTCACGCACCCTGTTCCCCGACCTGTTCGAGTTGCTGGAGTCGCCCTGGGGCATGCTGCGGACAGCGGAAGGCACCATCCGAATCGAGGACTACATCGACAACGGTAAATACGTCATCCGCGCCGAACTGCCCGGCATGGACCCCGAAAAGGACGTCGAGATCACCGTCTCCGGCGGTGTGCTGTGCCTGCACGCCGAACGGCACGAGGAACGGAAGGAGGCGCACCACTCGGAGTTCCGTTACGGCTCGCTGTCCCGGTCGCTGACCCTGCCCGAAGGCGTCACGGCCGACGACATCAAGGCGACCTACGACAAGGGCATCCTGACCATCACGGTCCCGATGCCCGAGAGCGCCAAGAAGGAGGCCAAGCGGATCGCCATCGAGAAGTAACCGACCATGACGTCGGCGGCACCGGCCCCGTGGGGGTCGGCGCCGGGGCGTGAGCAGATCTACCGATCCCATGAGCCGGTGCGCATGAAGCGCAGCCAGATCATCACCGCCGCCCAGCGCACCGGCCCGGGCCTCACGAGAGGTTGCGCTCATGGAGCGATGGCGCCCTCGCGTTCGGCGGCGGCGACGTTGGCCTTGACCGCGAAGAAGGGGTGCCGTTAACCAACGTGACACCAGCCGCCATATAGGCCCTGACTTGGTAACTCAGCTTCCCGCTTCCAGTTCGGCTCGCGCCGTTGGCTGTTCGACGGCCCGGCCTGTCGCGAGCTCGGGGACATACTTGTAGATGGTCGAGCGGCTGACGCCGAGCAGCCGGGCGATGGAGGAGACGGTATTCTCCGGCCGGGTGAGCAGGTCGCGGGCGTGCCGGATCTGCTCGGCGGTCATCGCCGGCGGGCGTCCCAGACGCTGGCCGCGGGCGCGGGCGGCGGCCAGGCCCTCGTGGGTGCCTTCCACGATGAGCTCGCGGATGAACTCGGCGAGCGCGGCGAAGACGTGGAAGACGAGCCGGCCGCCAGCGGTGGTGGTGTCGAGCGCCTCGTGCAGGGAGCGGAAGCCGACGCCGCGTTCGCGTAGCCCGGCCACGATGGCGATGAGGTCCTGCAGGGAGCGGCCCAGCCGATCCAACGAGGGCACCACGAGGGTGTCGCCGGGGCGCAGGTAGTCCAGCGCCTTCTCAAGTTCCTCGCGTTCGGCGTTCTTGCCGGACTTCTTGTCGGCGAAGATGCGGACGCAGCCCGCCGCGGTGAGGGCGGCGAGCTGGCGGTCCAGGAGTTGGCCGGCGGTGGAGACGCGAGCGTAGCCGACCAGCGCGCCGGTCAGCGCCGTGGGTTCGGCGGAGAGGAAGTCGTCCGCAGCGGGGGTGAGGCCAGTGCTCATGCTGAGGTGCTGGACTGGTCTCCCTGCCGGCCCCGCAGGTTGGGACGGTCCGGCCGGATGTGCAGGACGTCGGTGGTGTGCCAGGCGCATTCCAGCGCGAATAGCGGATCGCGATCCATGCCATACCCGTCGCCCCAGCCGATCCGCCCGTGGCCCGCGTCCACGATGATCTGGTCGTCGGCCACGCCCTCCTCATCGGTGGCCACGTGCACCACGATCGGGTCATCGTCGGCCAGGTGCGCGATGGCCGCCCGGAGCTGCCCAGCGGTCCAGGCACGGCGGCCCTTCGTGTCGGCCACGGTCTCCCACGGCACGGTCGTCGTGCGCGGCACGTCGTGATCGCTCATGCTTGCGGCTCCTGGCTGTCGTAGGCCATCTGCCAGCCGGTCAGGATGTCGTCGCCGGTGTGCCGCAGGGTGTAGCCCGGGAACAACCGGGTGGCGTTGCGCGCGTTGCGGCGCATCGAGGCCAGGAACGTCGTCGTCTCCCCGTCCTTGGGGCCACCCACGAAGGTGGCGGTGAAGTTGCGCTCCTCGATGGGACGCTCGAACGTGCCCACGTGCTTGTAGATCCACTCACCATCGCGGCGTTCGAGCTGGTACCGCTCGATGACGTCGGGCGCATCAGGGCTTGATCACGGCGGGCGTGAAGTCGAACGTCGACTCGTTCTCGACCATCTCCCGTACGTCGTCCTCGTGGTAGTCGTACTGGTTGATGTCGCCGTCGAGGGGGCCGCCCTTGTAGCGCACCGGTACGGGTCTTCCGTAGCTCACAGGGGCGATCCTTTCGACAGGGGTGGGGGCATGGCTGCCGGGACGCTCCGAGCGTACGGAAAACGGGTCACCTCAAGTTGTTGAACGCCAAGATCTTCCAACACGTTTTTTCGACAGACTTCAAGATCGCTAGGCCGGGGCGGGCAACTTTGTTGATCATGTCCAGTAAACGTTCGATTTACAACATGGCGCCATCCGAGTATCGAGGCCGCTGGCATCGCCGTGGTCACTCGCAGAACTGCTTGGGCCATTTACGGGCGGTTGAATGTTCGCGCAGCGGCCGCGGCGATTGTGGTAGCGAGGATCCATCCCGCAACTGTGAGCACCAGAGCGACGATCTTCGCCGGGCCGACAGGGTCCCAAGCGGTGTCATGTCCCAGACTCACCACCGGGATGAGCAAGTCCAACGCGTACAAGAAGGGATCCCACATCGGATGTTCATCGCGCTTCACCGGGCAGAGGCCCTCGGTCCTGGATGCGGCGGCGTCACACCCGACTGTGGAGAAGTACAGCGTGCCGAGCGTGAGCAGGACGGCGACGCCGATGGCCGCGCGCCACGGCTGGTAGCCGTACCCGAGGACGAGATCCTGGACTCGCCCCCACGCCCGCTGGGCGAGGCCTCGCCCAGCGGCGGCCTGGCGGAGCTTTTCGCGTAGTACCCGGCCGGCTTCCCGGTCCAGACCGGAGCTTCGGTAGGCGGAGGCGAGTTGCTCGTACGGATGAGGCGTGTAGAGGTCGCAGCCGCGCCGCAGCCAGACCAGCCGCGTCCGGGCCGAATGAGGTGGCAGCGGCTGAAGGCGTTCGTAGACGGCGCCGTCGAGCTCCGTTCTCGGTCCGTGCTCCGACAGGTCCTGCAGTGTCCCGATCCTGGCATTGCGGAGTGACACCACGCCTACGCTGCCCGCAGCGGGCGTGAGGACGGCTTTGCCCGCCTGGGCATCTGACAGGTCGATCATCACCTCGTCCGGAGATCCCGCCCGTACCAGCGTTCCCGCCAGGTCGAGTTCGCCCGTGACCGTACTGCCTTGCATGCCGAAGCGGCCGGTCACCGTGGAGGAAGCGGCGCACAGGTGCCCGACCGTGGCCCGCTGTAGCCAGATTCCCTCGCCGACCTGGGCGGCGAACAGGTCGATTCCGCTCACCTGGGCGCTGGCGAGGTTGAGGGAGCCTCCGACGATGAGCCCTGGACCTGGTCGTTCGTCATGTCTGGGCCAGTTGCGGCCGTTGAAATCGCCTCCGATGACCACCAGGTTGGCGTTGAGCAATCCGCCGACTCGGGTCCGATCCAGATCGACGTCCAGGTCGATGCGGCTTCCCTGGATCCACACATTCCCTTCGACGTGGGCGTCGCGCATCATGAACGTCCGCGCCCGCAGCACCTCGGGCGACAGCTCGGGTAACTGGCACTCGTTCAGGCCCAGACTTTCAACCGAGGCCAGCGTGAGGTCGAGTTCGTCCTCGAAGGAGCATCCGGTCATGTCGAGGCCGCAGTCGATCACCGCGCCGCGCAGGTCGAGTCTGCCCGTCACGCGGGCGCCGGTGAGCCGCAGTGAACGCACGCGGCCCGTGGCCGCGGCGGGTCCGTTCAGCAGCAGGGTGGCGATGACCTCCGCACGGATTCGCCGCCTCGCAGACCACGAAGGACCGCTCGTGGGATCATCCTCGGCGGGGACACCGGTGCGGAGGTTGAGCTCCTGCCCTTCCCGGAAGACCTGCCACAACCGCCGCTCGGCAGGGTTCCAGCGCCGGGGAGGGCGCTCTGAGCGAGCCTGCTGCCACGTCCCGGTCATGGGCGGTTCAGGGCTCGGGCCGCTGCGGCCGCCACGGTGGTCACGAGGACCCACCCTGCCACGATCAGTATCAGGGAGACGATCTTGGACCAGCCCGTAGGGTCCCAGGTGGTGTCGTGGCCCAGGCTGATCAACGGCACCAGCAGGTCCAGGCAGTACATGAACGGGTCCCAGGCCGGATGCTCGTCGGTCTTGATCGGGCACAGGCCCGCTGCGGGCCCGCACGTCGCGCGGGAGAAGAAGGCGGTGCCGGCCAGCAGCAGGCCCAGGACACCGGCGACGGCCCGTCCGGGCTGGTATCCGTAGCCGACGGTGATGTCCTGCAACAGCCCCCATGCCTGCCAGATCCGGCCGCGCGCGCGTGCGGTGCGGCGGAGCTTCTCTCGCAGCACCCGGCCGGCTTCGCGCTCCAGACCGGCGGCTCTCAGGCAGGCGGCGAGCTGGTTGTAGGGGCCGGGCTCGGCATGGGGGGTGCCGACGGCGAGCCAGGCGAGGCGTTCCTGGACGGTCATGTCACTGACCAGCGACTGGTAGGCGAACTGATCAAGTGAGAAGTGGCCGCTACGAGTGGGCCATGACGCCCCGCGGTCGGCCAGGACCGTGACAGTGCTGTGGTCCAGCTCGACCCGGCCAGGCGGGCGTGCCGGGCGGAAGTTCAGGCGGCGCGCGGTCATCCCACGGGCGCGCAGGGATGTCCCGTCCTCGTGGCCGAGCACGGTGCCGTCGAGGTGGAGATCGCCCTGGAGCATGGCCGAGCTCGCGTCCATGCGGCCGGACAGCACGCTGCCGCGCAGGTCCAGGTCGCCTGAGATGCTCGCCCCGACGGCGGTGAGCGAGCCGTCGTCGTGGAGTTCGGTGGACGTCAGGTCCACCCCACCGGCGATCCGGGCCATGGTCAGGTCCACGGGACCGGACCATTGTGCCGAGCGCATGGTCAGGCCACCTTGGACGACTGTACGGGTCAGCCGCAACGCGCCCTCCGGTCCGGGGGCGGTCAAGCGGCTTTCGCTCAGTTCGACGGCACCGGAGATTTCTGCCCCCGCCAGGTCGACGGTGCCTTCGAAGACGGCGCCGGGTGAGGCGCGCAGATCACCCGTCAGCCGGATCCCGATCCCGGTGAACGCCTTGCCCCCGGCGCTGATCAGGGCCGCGTTGTCGAAGGTGATCGGGCCGCCCACGGTGGAGAACGCGAGATTGACCGTGCCTTCGCAGCGGAAGCCGTTACGAGCGTAGAAGCCGCCGTTGCCGATGGTCATCTGGGGGGCCTGGATGAAGGCGTGCTCGCCGACTATCTGTGCCTCGTCGAGGAAGATGCCGCCGGTCACGGTCGAGTTGAGATACCAGCAGCCCTCACATCGCAGCCCGCGCGCTCCGATCGCTGCGATGGTGGCGTCTTCGGCGTCGATCGCGATCCGACCCACCGGGGTGATCTTCGCCCACCTCAGATTCAATAGTCCGCCGATCTTGGCGGTTACCAGGTTCAGCTCTCCTGTCAGATGGCTCGATCGCAGTTCCATGTCGCCGTCGGTTGTCACGCCCTCGGCGGACAGTCCCGGCAGGACACAGTTCTCGAGTCGGATGCTGGGAAGCTTGGCATGGTCGAGTATGGGCGTGGCCTCGAAGAGGCAGTCCTGGAAGTGCACGGGAATGGCGATGTCGGTTCCGGCGAGGTCCAGCTCGCCAGAAATCCGTACGCCCCTGGCCCGCAGGTGAAGCATCTGCCCGTCGATCGGTGGCGGTGGGGTGAGCAGCAGATGGCGGATCACCTGGCCCCGAACGGTCACCTCGTCCTCGAAGCAGTCGCCGTCGCGTATCGCGCGCCACAGGCGCCGCTCGACCGCCGACCATTCCCGTGGGGCGGTTGGCCGATCCGTGGCGCTGCCGGCGTCCCGTCGTCTCCGGCCAGGCAGGATCATGCACCTGCTCCCAGGGTGGCGAGGGAACCGATACTCAGCCGGGCGTTCAGGTCCAGACGAACCTCACCGTACGGGCGCACGTGCAACCAGAACAGCGGGGTCAGGCCGCGCCGGTCGACCGGGGTAAGCAGCGCGGCCCACTCGGGTTCGGCGAGGACGTCTTGAAGCATCAGGACATTCACCATGACGAGCGAGGCTTGCAAGATTCGAAGACACAGGGTCGTCATCTCCACCTCGTCGCGCCGGTTGGTGGAGATCTCGCCGCCGCGGCCGTAGCAGATCACCGAGTTCGCGCGGTTCCACGCCTCGACCACGTTCAGCCCCTCCTCGATCTCTCGCTGCAGGTCACGGTCGTATAAGTAGCGGGCGACGAACGTGGTGCGCGCCGCCCGGCCGATCTCCAGCATCGCCTGGTAGGCCGGGTGCGAGGCGGTACGGGTGAAGCGCGACAAGATGGCCTCGGTGGAGGCGGTGCGGGTGCGGATCGCGGTGGCGTACTTGACGACCTGGTCGTAATTCTTGGCGATGATGTCCCAGCGGACCGGCCGGGTCATCGCCGGCGCCAGGCTCGCATACCGGGCCAGGTCTCCATAATCGGTTTGGTGGAGCTTGACCCGGTTGATCTGCTTGATGCGCGGCAGCAGGTCCACGTTCAGCAGTCGGGTGATGCCGAAGCCAGGTTCTGACTCCCCGTGGGAATCCACGTAGTTGCCCTCGACCTTCATGGTGGTGCCGTGCCGGATGGCGCCCTCCACCATCGCGGCGACCTCGGAGGCCGACGCCTTGAGTGTCTGGGAGTGCACGACCACCGACCCGCGTTCGACGTGCCAGTACACCAAGATTCCCCGGCCGCCGTAGCGGGAGTGCCATTCGGTGAACAGGTTCTGATCCCACGCGCGAAAGTGGGTGGAGTCGGAGCCGACCGCGGTGGAGCCCTGCCCCCACAGCCCGGTGTCGCGGGCGGCGAAGGTGGCGTTGGCGATCTCGACCGCGATGGTACGGGCCACCTCCGGGGTCAGGTAGCGCCGGCGGACGTAGCGCAGGTCCTCCTCGCTGTGGGGGTGCGCCCCGGAGATCATCTGCCGGATGCCGCAGTTGGTGCCGTAGGCGTAGATGACCAGCATCAGCCGTTCGGCGAGCACCTCGGGGCTCATGTGGCCGGTGCCGGTGGCCGCGGTCACCTTGGCCAGGCAGCCGGTGCGCAGGATTGCTTCCTTGAGGATGTCGATCAGTGGGACGGCGCTCCAGCGGCGGGCGACCTCGTTCTTGATCCGGCGCAGGTTGCGCGGCTCGGGGGCGGCCTCGACCGGCGTCAGCTTGATCGCTCCCGCTTTGCGGTCGCTGATCTGGACCCAGTCCAGGCTCGGCAGCGCGTTGTTCAGCATCTCCAGGGCGCTGGTCATCTCCTCGCGCAGGCTGTCGCAGAACTCGGTCGGGTCCAGGGGCTTGCGCAGTTCGCGGTAGTGCTCGGCGCGGCGGGACTCGAAGTCGGTGGGCAGGTCTTCGTCCGGGTTGCGCCACCGGTCGGCGCCGACGACCCAGATCTCCTTGCAGCGCAGCTGCTCACGCAGGGTTTGGAAGGTGGCCACCTCGTACACCATGCGCGATACCCGGCGCCGGCCGCGGGCGTCGGTGCGATGGACCAGGTCGGCCCAGTCCTTGAGGGTGCCCTTGTGCTCGGGCGTGGTCTCGCCGAGCGGGTAGTAGGTGGTGTTGCCGGCCTTGGCGTAGCGCTGGACCAGCTTGAGGGCGTCGATGACGGGCTGGTGGGTGGTGTTGTTGGAGCGGAACTCCAGCACCTCCAGCAGCTCGATCAGGCCGCGCCGATAGTGGTTGGTGTAGGAGGCCTTCAGCGTGGTCTGCACGGTGCGCCGGTAGACCGGGCCCTTGGTCTTGAACTCGTGCACCAGCTCGCGCAGCGTCTGCTCGCCGCCCCGCACCGCGGGGAAGACCACCTCGCGCACCGTGCCGTCCGGCGCGGCCAGCGAAGCGTCGGCGATGGTGAACAGGAGATTCTCCTTGCCTGAGACCCGCTTGAAGGCGTTGATGAGTTCCTCGGTGACCTTGCGCTCGGCGCGAGCGCCCACCCGGTGCACCGTGGCGATCAGCAGGTCGACCAGGGCGTCGGTGACTTCCCGCTCCCGCTCCACCAGCAGCGCGGCGAGCAGGGTGACCGTGGCCTCCGTCGCGTTGCGGGCCCGCCGGCGCAGGTGCGAGGGAGACTCCACCGCAGCGCGGAAGCGCCACCCGCCCAGCACCTTCGGCGCCACGTCGGCGAACAACCCGGCCGGCAGCTCGATGGCCCTGATCGCGTTCAGCTTGCGGATCTCCGTCAGCATCGAGTCCAGGCTCACGTTGCCCGGCATCGCCTTGATCAGCGACAGGACCGAGCCCTCATCCTCGTCCAGATCGTCATCGCTCTCCTCGGTCTCCACCGCGGTGTTGTCGGCGGCCACCAGGGCGAGCACCCGGGCCACCGTCTCGGCATCCAGCCGCGCCGCGATCCGGTGAAACCAGGTTTGCTCCGCGTTGTGCAGTGCCGACCGTACGATCCGAGTGATCCGCCCCGGCGAGGGCGGCTCGATCCGTTCGGCCCGGCACTGCTTGAGCAGTTCCTCGCGGACCCGGTCGGACTGTCGTTCGGCGTTCGCGACGTTCACGGCCAGCCAGTCGGTCAGCTTGTCGGCGTCGGCGACCGAGCAATCCCGGAAGCCGAGATGATCGCGGATCTCACTGCGATGACGCTCGATCGTCCGGCCTGACCAGTCGTACAGTCCCAAGCTGCTGGCCGACGTCTTGGTCTGCTTCGCGACGTAGTCGACCACCTCGTCAGGAAACTCCGCCCGCCCGCGCGGGAAGCACCCGTGCTGCGTGAAGTACTTCAGCAACAGCGCAAAGGCCAGACGCGTGCCCTCCTGCTTCGCACTGACCAGGCCCACCTCATCGCTCAGCACAGTCCAGTGCTCGATGAGCTCATCCATGCCAAGCGGCGGACGTTCCATACCCAGAGATCCGCGCCAGACGCTTGGGCATTACAGAGGTCAGGCTAGGGATCTTCGAGGTTTGGCGGCCCATGGCACATCGGTTAACGGCACCCCAACCAGGTGCGGGCGTACGACCTGCTGCGGATGTTCGGCCGGGAGGGGCGGCGATGGTTATCTTGGGTTCTCGGCCTCTTCTCGCAGGTCAGAGCGAGATGATCTTGTCTGGCACGTAAGGCATGTAGACGTCCCGCTCACAGCATGTTGAGCGGGGACCTGGCGCGTGTCTCGACGGCAGGGCCCACTCCAGTTGCCTTAAGGGCGTTGCTGGGTTGCGAGCACGTCCCTGAGGAGCTCGGGGAGGTTGGTGATGATGCCGTTGATGCCGAGGCGGACTAGCTTGATCTTTAACCTGTGCGTCGAGGACGTGGGTTCGCGGATTTCTTCGTCGTCGGTTTCCGGGCCGGGGTCTTCGTGGTGATCAGGCCGGTGGCAGTGTAGACGTCGTGGCGTGGGGCGGGTTGGTTGTTGCGGCGCCCTGATGGCCGTCCCGGTCCTGGCCGGGAAGGTTTCGGTGCCTGGGCCGGACTGAGCGTCTTGGCGCGCAGGTGCCGAAACCCTCGACGAACGCGAGCGGGCGACAGATGCTGTGGGGATGCAGGCTCCTCCCAAGGACGGCGTAGGTCGGCGGCCAAGGGACGGGCCAGCCGGAGTTGGGTGTAGACGGCCAGGATCAGCCAGGTCCAACGATCAGCCGCCCGCGGATCGCGGATCTTGGGACAGGTCCAGCCGAGGGTCTGTTTGAGCAGGCGGAAGGTGTGCTCGATGTCGAAGCGGCGCAGGAACGCCTGCCACATTCGGTCCACCTCGACTGCGGTGGCGTCCACCTGGGACCACCACAGCCACACCGGCTTCGGAATCGCCCCGCTGGGCAGATGGTCCACCTCCAGACGGATCACGGTGCCCTCGATCATCGGCAGCTCAGCCGAATCGACCCAGGCCGCACGGCGGGTCAACCGCGGGTGCAGCCGATCCCAAGCCCAGGCGGTGGCGCGCCCATACAGGCGGGTCTCAGCTTCGGTGGCCACGTCAGGCTCGCCCCAACTGCCCCGGTCACCGAAGATGAACTCGCCCCCATGACGCGGCGGCCGGCCGTTGGTCCCCGGCACCCGCGCCGGGGCCGCACGGCGCAGCACCCGATCCGAACGCATCCTGGCCAGGATCTGGATAGGCAGATCACGCAACAACCATGCCAAGCGCGGCCCGTCATAACCCGCATCGGCCACGATCAGGATGTCGGGGTCACCGCACTGCCAATGCCCGGCCGCCACGAGCCGCTCGACCACCTCGCGCAACTGGGCGGCGGTCACCGCGGCCAGATCATCCCCCGGCGCCAGCCGGAGCGCATCCAGCGGCGCCGTCTACGAGCTGCGGCCCGTCTCCAACGCCACCACGAACGAGTAGGGCCAGCCCGGGATCATGACGTGCTGGTCCTTGCCCCGCCCATAGGTGTGGCACAAGATCCGCTCCGGCGAGGTGTGAGCGTCCGGCCGCAGCCAGCACGTGACATCCACCGCCAGCACCAACCGCCCGTCTGCCGCTCTGGGCAGGGGCACTGTGCTCAACGCCCGACGCAGCCGCCCCACGTCGAGCCGGCCCCGATCCAACGCCGCATACAGCGACCCATGACCTCGACGGTGCTCACCGACCAGGGACAACTCCACCAGCGAACGCACTGGTCCATCACTGCATAACACCGCCTCGGCCAGCTCGAATGTCGCATCGGCCCGCGCGGTCAGACAGCCGTAGAACTCAGCCCGGAACCGCGTCAGCTCCCCCATGCATCAACCGGACATAGATCAGGCACACTAGTCATCACGACAGCCCTTGGTTATGGATCTTCTTCCCTCGACAAGAAGAATGATCACCCAAGGGCTGTCTTGTTGAGAAATCTGGCGCGGCCTCACCAGCCACCAAGGTTAAAGATCAAGCTAGCGCATACGCGGGGACGAGCTGCCAACGCGCGCCCTCCATCAGCACCTGCACGATCATCGCGAGTATCGGCACGAGCGCCACACGTCCGAACCGGCTGCGCCGCGCTGAGCTCATGAGGAGGGCGAGCGCGACCGCGTCGGCGATCAGCAACACGACCTCGAACGCTCGCATCATCCTCCAAGGTCTCGGGGGTGGGGCAGCCCCGCTCCACGCGTTCAACACGCCGGAAACTGGCGGCGTACGCAACGGCCGCCCGCCAGCGGCGTCTCCCCTCACGGATCGGGAGGGCGGCGCCGTGGTGCGAAGCGCGTTCTCCCAGGTGAAAACCATCCGCAACACCGCTACCAGGGTTGTCTCCGAACGGAGCGGGTCCACGGACCCTAGATACCCACCGTACCTTGGCCATAGCAACACCAGGCCCCTTCACCCCCACCAGGGCGCGCCGCGGCTCAACCGGGACACCGCTAGCACTCGGGCGTCGGGGTTTGAACCACGCACCGGCGCCCGCCAGCCCGTAGTGGCGTGGGGGTCAGATCGGCAACCCGAGGACGTCGCGGAGGCATCGAGACGTACGGCGCCTGGGCGGGTCGCGAGTCAAGTGCCAAGCTGCTCGTATCGGCGCGGCCCGGCGCGCTGCTGGTGAGGCGGGCACTCGAGTTCGCTTGCACCTGGCCGAACCAGCGGGAGGTCACCGTGGCGGGCACCCACAATGTGCAGGAGGACTCACCGCACGAGATCGGTGCCGCCCTGAGCGACTTCCTGCGAAATCCCAGCCAGACACGGCGTGGACAGAGTACCCAAGTTTTGCCGTCGGGCGTGGCAAGTAGGTCAGGTGCTCTCCATGGCCTGCTTCAACCGCAGCAGCGTCAGCCGCATCGTTTCCCGGTTGTGCGAGGCTCGATCCCGGATGCCGGAGATCAGGGCGCTCAACCGGCGCCGGACGGGTCCGCGCCGGTCCCACCAGGATTGGATCACCTCGGTACGCGTGCCGTCCGGCGACTGGATCAGGTCGAAGCGCCACGAGGCGATGCGTCCGCCCAGCGACACGTCGAAGGCGAAACACCTCGGCGGGTCTGCGACTGTGACCGTGCACCGGGTGGTCCACGTCCGTGACCGGCCGATCCGGTTGTGGCCGGTGAACCGCGTTCCCACCACCGCTTCGGCGTCGGGGTTCACGAGGGTGGCGCCCACGCACTCCGGGCTCCACTCGCCCATCCGCCGGACGTCGCTGACCGCCGTGTACACCGCTGCGACGGCGGCGCTGACGGTGATGCGCTCCTGCACGTCGGGCGGCCCGCTCGGAGTAGGTGGCCGGCGCCGCGGCCGGAAATCCCCACGCCGGTGTTGGGCAGCGCTTCGGTCATGACCAGAAGTCGTCCACCGCACACTGGTCGGCATTGAAGATCGTGATCGCGGTGACACGGTTCTCCTCGACGGTGATCAGATGCACCGTGTGGTTGTTCAGGGGTGGGCGGCCGGGGCGGTTGGCGCGAGAGACGCCGTACACGGCCACGTGCCGCTCGCCGGCCATGATGTCGATGACGTCGGTGCGTGCGCCGCCAGGTGCGAGGGCGGCGGCCGCCCGGGTGAACCGCGCCAGACCACTGGTGCCGTGGTACGACCCGGATATCGGATTGGCGCCCGGTACCCGCAGGTCCGCTTCCGGGGCGATGAGTTCGTTGATGGTTGCGGTGTCGCCGCGCGAGATGGCGGCGTAGAACCGCTCCGCCACCTCACTTGGCGTGATGCCGCCGGGCCTCGCATGGGGGGTGCTGTTCACGACTCTCCTCGGTCAGGCCATCTCGGTTTCCCCGCGGGGCGACGCCGGAGCGGGGTCGTCCCGGAGCCGGTCACTGTGGTGGTGGTTCGCCGGCCACGTTCAGGGTCAAGCCGAACGCCACCCCGACGAGCGCGGCTCACGATCTGGCAAGGTGCCCTGCGGGGTTCACCTGTGGTGCATGCGGAGCCGGTTTCCCAGCCAGTGAGTGACGGGGGGAAGGGCGCTCAGGCGTAGGGGCAGATCCCGTTTCAGCAGGTCGAGTCGGCTCGCGGGGGCATGGGTGCCGCTGTTGCGGCGGCCCATGGCCTGGCGTTCCTCCGCCTCAGGACGTAGCTCGGCCTCCCACTCGCGCAGGGCGGCGGGCAGATCGCCTGAGTGCCGCTCGAGGGCCGTACCGAGCTGGTACGCCCCGGCGACGGCCAGCGAGGAGCCGTACCCGGCGAAGAGGGTTACGCACCAGGCGGCATCGCCGACCAGCACCACCCGGCCTTCGCTCCAGCGGTCGGCGACGATCTGGCTGACGCTGTCGAAATAGACGCCGTCAGCGGGCAGGCTCCTGATCACCTCGGGAGCGACCCAGGGGATGTCACGGTAGATCGGCTCCAGCGCTTGGCGCGGGTCCTTGGCCAGTTCGGCGGCCGGGTCCGGGGTGCCATAGGTGAAGAAGGCGGCGGTCCTGCCGGGGCCGAGGTTGGCGATCGTGAACAGGTGACCGATCCGGGTGACGGTGGTGAAGGCGCGTTCGGGCGCGCCGCCGGGAAGATGGTCCAGGGTCGTGGCGGCGATGATGTGGCCGAGGTCGCGGCGAAAGCGGTCCTCGGGGCCGAAGACGAGCTCGCGTACCTTCGAGTGCAGCCCGTCGGCCCCCACCAGCAGGTCGGCCTCGACCGCGGTGCCGTCGTCGAGTTCGACTCGCACGCCGTCCGTGTGCTGTTTCACGGCGGTGAGCGTGGTGCCGAAGTGGATCGGGACCACACCGTCCACCTGCTCGAACAGCGCCGCTTCGATGTCGCCGCGCATCAGCGTCAGCCCGCGCTCCCCGAGCAGGGTTCGCACCGTGCGGCGCGGGACGGTGAAGCGGTGCCGCCCGTCGGGCTTGAGGTAGGCCATCTCGACTGCGCCGAAGTGGCGCGCGCGCAGCGCGGGCAGGATGCCCATGCGTTCGGCGGCGTCGTAGCCGCGCCCGAAAAACGCCACGACGTACCCGCCGGTTCTGCGCGCGCGGGCCTGCTCGATCAGCATCGGCTCCCAGCCGATCTGGCGTAACCGTAGCGCGGTGGCCAGCCCGGCGATCCCAGCACCGACGATGACGGCTTTGCGTGCCATGGTCCTTCCCCTCCACCATGTATGAGCATGTGCTCATACACTATGAGCACATGCTCATACATTTGTAAAGACGGATCAGATAGGTTGGCTGGTCATGTCACCGCGTGGCGTTGCGATCCCCGACCTACGACAGCAGCTCTTCGACGCCGCCGAACGCGTGCTGCTGCGCGAGGGCCCGGCCAGCCTGACCGGACGCGCCATCACCAAGGAGGCCAAGTGCGCTACTGGCCTGCTCTATAACCACTTCGGCGACCTGGACGGCTTCCTGGCCGCGCTGCTGCTCGACCGCGCCGCCAGGACGGGCACGGGCATGGCCCGCCTGCCCAGGCTGGCGGGCACGGGGAACGTGGTCGACAACCTCACCGACGCCGCCGAGACACTGTTCGCGGGCAACCTGCTCGCTCTCGCCGGGCTCGTCATGACCAGGCCGTCCCTCATCCCACGGCTGGGCGAGGCACTCACCGACGGCACCTTGCACGTGGATGCCGGCGAGCGCGCCATCGCCGCCTACCTGCGCGCCGAACAGGAACACGGCCGCATCCAGGCAGAGGCTGATGTCGACTCGCTCGCCCTCGCCCTGGTAGGCGCCGCGCACCAGCTCGTGTTCACCCACGCTCCGGACCTGCGCGAGCGCATGCGCAAGGTGGCCACGGCCCTGATCTCAGGCGTTGAACCGAGGGATTAGGGCCTGTATCGAAGTTCGGCCAGAGCTAATTTGCTGATCGTGGCGACGAGGGTTGTGGCTTCGTAGCGCACGACGAGTTCGATGCCCAATGGGGCTCCGCTGAAGCCCGCGGCCGACTCGGCTGCGGGCACGGCCCCTGCCCTCAGCCGGCTGCGTGTGCGGGGTCAGGGGGTCGAGGTCACGGCGCCTGGCCTCGGCTGCTGTTGCCAGGGCTCTCCGGTGCCGTTGGCGGCGAGGTGTCGTTCGTAGGCGGTCACTTTGCTGTTGATGAGGTCGAGACAGTCGTGCAGCTGTGAGAGTTGCGCGGTGATGTGGCGCTGGTGCTCGCGCAGCACCTCGAGCCGTTCCGCTTCGTTGCCGCTGCCTTCGCGGACGAGCCGGGCCAGCCGGCTGATCGTCGCCAGTGGCATGCCGGAGGCCCGGAACTTCACGCAGTTGCCCAGCCACTCGACGTCCCAGGTGCTGTACACCCGCCGGCCGGTCTCGTCGCGCAGCACCTCGCCGGCGAGGAGCCCCGCACGCTCGTACAGCCGCAGCGTGTGCACGCTCAACCCGGTGCGCCTGGCCACCTCGCCGATACGCAGAACTTCAGCTCTCATCGGCTGATCGTAGCCGGTTGACCTAGACCTCGGTCTAGCACCTAGCGTCTGCGACATGACCAGCGACACGACCAGTGGCACAGGGCGGAGCGCATTCGGCACGGGCAGTGCCGCCAGCGAGGTCCTCGCCGGGATCGACCTCACCGGCAGGACCGCGGTTGTCACCGGTGGCTACTCCGGCCTGGGTCTCGCGGCCACCCGCGCGCTCGCCGGCGCCGGGGCGAGAGTCGTCGTCCCGGCTCGTCGGCCCGAGTCGGCGCAACAGGCACTCGCCGATACTCAAAGGGTAGAGGTTGACCGGCTCGACCTCGCCGACTTGAACTCCGTACGAGCGTTCGCCGAGCGGTTCCGGCGCCGGCACGCCACCCTCGACATCCTGATCGCCAACGCCGGGATCATGGCCTGCCCCGAAACTCGGGTGGGGCCCGGCTGGGAGGCGCAGTTGGCCATCAACCACCTCGGCCACTACGCGCTGACACAGCTGGTGTGGCCTACCCTCACGGCCGCCGGTGCGGCCCGCGTCGTTTCGGTCTCCTCCGGGTACAGTGTGGACTCGCGCATCCGGTGGGACGACCTGCAGTTCAGCCGCGGCTATGACAAGTGGGCCGCTTACGCCCAGTCCAAGCTCGCTAATATCTTGTTCGCCCGCCACCTGGATCGACTGGGCGGGCCGTACGGGGTCCGCGCCTTCTCGGTCAACCCCGGCTGGATCCTCACTCCGCTGCAGCGACACCTCACGGTCGATGAGATGGTCGCCGCCGGCTGGATCGACGCTGAGGGCAACCCGGCGCCCGGCCTGTTCACGACACCCGAGCAAGGGGCGGCGACACTGGTCTGGGCCGCCACATCGCGAGAGCTCGACGGGCGCGGCGGCGACTACTGCGCTGACTGTCGCATCACCGACGGCGGCCCGGCAGACGATGGCGAGGCAGCCCGTCTCTGGGCGCTCTCGGCCAACCTGACGGGCCTCGACCTCGTCCACTGAGCCCCGGGCAGCGAGTGACCTCCGGCCGGGCGCGCAGCGGACGGTGGTCGACCCGAGCCGACCACCGGCGGCGGCCGGTAGGCGATCTGCCATGGCGTGACAACTATCGCCAACCCCCGCACCGAGCACCACGGCAGGCACCCTCGCCCGCACTGACCCGCCCGGCCGTCGGCACCCAGGACGACGCGGCTGCTATGGCCGGCATCCCGGCCGCGTCGTCCTGGATGCCGACAACATCGAGGCCACCCCGGTGACGACGCCCACCGACGGCGGTCGCGGCGGAATGCCGTCCAGCCGCCCGATGGTGTCCACCCGGAAACCAACCAAGACAGAGAGGACACCGCGATGGTCGTCAACCCGGTCATCCCTGGATTCCATCCCGACCCGAGCGTCTACCGGGTCGGTGACGACTACTTCCTGGCCTGCTCCAGCTTCGAGTACTACCCAGGCGTTCCAATCTTCCACAGCCGCGATCTGACGGCATGGAGCCAGATCGGCAACGCGCTCGACCGGCCGTCCCAGTTGAACCTGGTCACCGCGCCATCCTCCGGCGGGATCTACGCGCCCACGCTGCGCCACCACGACGGCCTGTTTCTGCTGATCACGACCAATGTCTCCGACCGGGGCCACTTCATCGTGACCGCCCAAGACCCGGCCGGACCCTGGTCGGATCCGATCGTGATCGATGGCCTGCCCGGTGTCGATCCAGACCTCGCTTGGGATGAGACCGGGGCCTGCTGGTGCACCTATGCCACCTTCGGCGCCGAGGCCGGCACCATCATGCAGGTGCCCCTAGACCCGCTGCGGGGGAAGATCCTCGACGAGCCCCGTCCCCTGTGGTCCGGCACCGGCCTGGCCGCACCGGAAGCGCCGCACCTGTACCGGATCGACGGGAACTGCTTGGTCAGGTGCTCCTCGATGCGCTGGTCGAAGCGGTCGGGGTGGATGCCGCGCCGGGAGAGGCTGGGCAGCGTCGCCGACCCCTCAGCGGACCCGTCCGCGGTCGCCAGCTTGAAGATGACCGGCTCCAGCTCGTCGGCCAGGCCGTACCGGCAGTCGAACAGCCTCACGCCGTCACGCCCCACCCGGGCCACCCCGGCGGGCCTGTCGGCCTGCACAGCGGTGACGAGCGGTAGCAGATAAGCGTGCTCCCTGAGGGTGGCGAGGTCACCCACCGGGAGCTGAAGCCACTCGCTGCGTACCTCGTCACCGGCCACCTGCGCGAACAGGGCACGCCCGAGACCGGGACCGGCCGGGTCGAGCAGCTCGTCGATCCGCGGCTCCAGCAGGTCGAGGCGGAGGCCCACGAGCCTGGCCCGCTCCTGGTCGGGGCCTGCGGCCAGCTCCTGACGCAACGCGGCGATCTCGTTGCGCAGCCGGGTCCGCCCGGCCTGCGTGCCCGGCTCCACCGTGGTGTAGAGCGACAGCACACCGACCTCGTCGCCGAAGGCCGCCAGCTCGCGTAGATCTGTCTGGTCGAACACCATGCCGCGCTCACCTCCATAGGCAGGAGCCCCCTTTGCGCGGGCCCCAGCGGTGGAGTGGCTTCATTTTAACCGAGCTGCCCATCGTCCCTGGTCAGCGGCCTTCAGGAGCGCCCTCAACCCTGCTCTGCCCAGTCGCCAAGCGACCAGTCCTGCACTTCCGGCATGTCCTGCAGGTGCTCGACCACGTACTGCTCGTGGCGGAGGAGCTGCTGCTCGCACCACGCCTTCAGCTCGCTCGCCCCGGTCGGGGTCCGCCGCGCGGCGTTCAGCGCGTCGATCACCAGGTGGTACCGGGATGCCCGGTTGCGCACCACCATGTCGAATGGGGTCGTGGTCGTGCCCTCCTCGACGAACCCGCGCACGTGGAACCTGTCCGGGTCCGGCCGGCCGTGCACCAGCTGGTGGATCGCGCCCGGGTAGCCGTGGAAGGCGAACAGCACGTCGACGTGGTCGGTGAACAGCTCCCGGAACAGGATGTCGTCCATGCCGTTCGGGTGGACCGTGCGCAGTGGCAACGTCATCAGGTTGACCACGTTGACCACTCTGGTGGCGAAGTGCGGCAGCCGCTCGCGCAGGATGTTCGCCGCCGCGACGGTCTCCATGGTGACCACGTCCCCGGCGCACGCGAGCACGATGTCGGGGTCCGACCGCCCGTGCTCGGTGCCTGCCCAGGGCCACACCCCGGCGCCCCGGGTGCAGTGAGCCACCGCTTCATCCATGGTCAGCCACTGCAGCTGTGGCTGTTTGTCGATGACGACGAGGTTCACGTGCGACCGCGACCGCATGCAGTGGTCGGCCACCGACAGCAGCGTGTTCGCGTCCGGTGGCAGGTAGACCCGGCTGATCGTGCCGCGGTGGGTGATCATGTTCTGGATCAGGCCGGGCCCCTGGTGACTGAAACCGTTGTGGTCCTGGCGCCAGGCGGTCGAGGTCAGGAGGATGTTCAGGCTCGGCACCGGCGCCCGCCACGCCAGATGGTGCGCCTCCTGCAGCCACTTCGCATGCTGCACGGTCTGCGAGGCCGACACCATGGCGAACGCCTCGTAGGTGGCGAACCAGCCGTGCCGGCCGGTCAGCGTGTACCCCTCAAGCCAGCCGTGGCAGGCATGCTCCGAGAGGACCTCCATCACCCGGCCGTCCCGCGATATCGCGACATCTTCCTCGGTCACGTGCTCCGCGAACGCCCGGTCGGACACCTCGAACACCGCCCCGAGCCGGTTGCTGTTGGTCTCGTCGGGGCAGAAGAGCCGGAACCGGTCCGGGTTGCGTTTGTAGGTGTCGCGCATGAGCTCGCCGAGCTTGCGGGTCGACTCGAGCCGGTCCCGGCCCGGCGCCTTCACCGGCTCCGCGTAGTCGCGGAAGTCGGGCAGGTCCAGGTCGACGGTGAGCAGGCCCCCGTTGGCGTGCGGGTTGCCGCTCATCCGCAGCTCTCCCTCGGGGTTGATCGACAGCACCGGCGCCTGGGGCGCGCCGTGGTCGTCGAAGAGATCCTCGGGCCGGTAGGAGCGCATCCAGTCCTCAAGGATCCGCAGGTGTTCCTTGTTGCCCTTGATTCCGGCCAGTGGCACCTGGTGAGAGCGCCATGTGCCCGACACCTGCACCCCGTCCACCACGTCGGGTCCGGTCCAGCCCTTCGGCGTTCGCAGTACGATCATCGGCCACCGGGGCCGGGTGCCGTCCCAGTCGCCGCCGCGGGCCGCCACCTGGATCGCCTTGATCGACGCCCATGCCCGCGTCAGCGCGTCGGCGAACCGGTGGTGCATGCCGGGCAGGTCGTCACCCTCGACCTCGATCACGTCATACCCGTGCCCAGTCAGCAGGGACCGGACCTCGTCCCGGTCCTTGCGGGCCAGCAGGGTCGGTCCGGCGATCTTCGCGCCGTTCAAGTGGAGAACCGGCAGCACCGCGCCGTCGCGGATCGGGTTCAGGAAGGAGATCCCGTTCCATGATCCCTCCAGCGGGCCGGTCTCCGCCTCCCCGTCGCCGACCACCGCCAGGGCGATGAGATCCGGGTTGTCCATCACCGCGCCGAACGCGTGCAGCAGCACGTAGCCGAGCTCGCCCCCCTCGTGGATCGAGCCCGGGGTCGGCACCGACGCGTGGCTGGGGATCCCACCGGGCGTGGAGAACTGCCGGAACAGCCGCAGCAGCCCCTCCTCGTCCATGGTGATGTGCGGGTAGATCTCGGTGTAGGTGCCCTCCAGGTAGCCGGCCGCGACCAGCGTCGGGCCGCCGTGCCCGGGACCGGCCAGGTAGATCATCTGCTGCCCGGTGTGCTGGATCAGCCGGGACGCGTGCGCGTACACCAGCGCCAGGCCAGGGCTGGTGCCCCAGTGTCCGAGCAGTCGCGGCTTGATGTGCTCGTCGGCCAGCGGCTCGCGCAGCAGTGGGTTGGCCATCAGGTAGATTTGGCCGACGGTCAGGTAGTTGTTGGCGCGCCACCACGCGTCGACCGCGGCGATGTCGGCGTCGGTGGGATGGGCGAGCCGGTTCACCACGTCCACGCTGGCGGTGCGGCGCTCGGTTTTGGTGGTTGCCACAAGAGACTCCATCCACCAGGATGTCGGTGCTTACGTTGTTCCCCAGGGGCTCTGATCAGGTAATTCCCCAGGTCGTGGGCGTTTTGTCAGTCTCCTTGCCGCTTGTTTCCCGGTTGGCGAGGGACTCTTGTCCGGGCGGTAGCTCGGCCCCGTCATGGTGATGAGCCCGTAGAGGTCGTCGGCCTGGGCGCGGTGAGCTCGCGCATGCAGAAGTCGTCCAGGAGAACCAGGACCAGGACGGCCGGGCGGGTGAGCGTGGCGAGCCGCCTGCCCCAGGCGCGGTCGGCCCGGCCACCGGCGAGGAGCCTGCTGGTCGTCATGAACCGGGCTGCGCCGTCGTACGGCCTTCCCCGTTTGTGCCTGATGACCTGGGGAAATAACACAATTGGCTGCCATACACGCGGCGCCCGGTGCCCCTGTCTGCCTGGTTGGCCTTTTCCTCACAGGGAGATGGACGATGCGTACCTATGCAGTCCCGGCCCCGATAACCGTTGCGCCCGACGCCCAGCTCGCCGACGTGGTGTTCGCGGACGACCGAGTGAACAGCGACATGGTCCTGTTCCAGCGCCGGTCGGCAGGCAGCTGGCGTCCGGTGACGGCCAGGCAGTTCGCGGCCGACGTCCGCAGCCTGGCGGCCGGCTTCCTCGCCGCCGGGATCCAGCCCGGCGATCGGGTCGCGCTGCTGGCCGCCACCAGCTACGAGTGGACGCTGCTGGACTATGCCCTGTGGACGGTGGCGGCGCTGCCGGTCCCGATCTATGAGACCTCCTCGGCCGAGCAGGTCCGCTGGGTGCTGGAGGACGCCGGCCCGGTCGCGGTGGTGGTCGAGCGCGAGACGCATCGCCGCTTGGTCGAGGGCGTGGCCGAGGGCCTGTCCGGGCCGCTGCAGGTGTGGCAGATCGGCGGCGGCGGGCTGGACCGTCTCCGCGAGGGCGGGCTGGACGTGGACGACGCTCAGCTGCGGGAGCGCCGCCGGATGGTGTCGGCCGACGACCTGGCGACGATCATCTACACCTCGGGCACCACCGGCCGCCCGAAGGGCTGCATGCTGAGTCACGGTAACCTGCTGCACGAGGCTCGCGTTGCGATCGACAGCCTGGAGCAGATCTTCGGTCGGCACGCCTCGACGCTGCTGTTCCTCCCGCTGGCGCACGTCTTCGCGCGGGTGATCCAGGTGGCCTGCGTGGAGCGGGGGATGTGCCTGGCGCACAACGCCGACCGGGGCAGGCTGACCGAGGACCTGGCCGCCCTGCGACCGTCGTTCCTGCTGGCGGTGCCCAGAGTTTTCGAGCGGGTCTACAACGCTGCCCAGCAGCGGGCCAGGGCTCAGGGCAAGGGGAGGATCTTCGACTGGGCCGAGCGGACCGCCGTGGCCTACAGCCAGGCGCTGGACGACGGGCGGCCAGGCCGGCGCCTGCGCCTGGCACATCGCCTGGCCGACCGGCTGGTGTACCGGCGGCTGCGGGCCGCGCTCGGTGGCCGGGTGCGCTACGCCATCTCCGGCGGAGCGCCGCTGGGCGTGCGGCTGGGCCACTTCTTCCGAGGGGTCGGCATCACCGTGCTGGAAGGCTACGGG
Source organism: Nonomuraea sp. NPDC049784 (assembly GCF_040659615.1). Classification (NCBI taxonomy): domain Bacteria; kingdom Bacillati; phylum Actinomycetota; class Actinomycetes; order Streptosporangiales; family Streptosporangiaceae; genus Nonomuraea; species Nonomuraea sp. NPDC049784. The sequence goes on along the minus strand of NZ_JBFAMX010000022.1, from coordinate 23,793 downwards.
CTGACCGAGACCAGTGCCGCCGCGACCGTGAACCTGCCCCACGCGCTGAAGATCGGCACGGTGGGGCCGCCCCTGCCCGGGGTCGACATCCGCATCGCCGACGACGGTGAGATCCTGATCAGAGGCCCGATCGTGTTCCAGGGTTACTGGCGCAACGAGCAGGTGACCAGGCAGAGCCTGACCGCCGACGGCTGGCTGCACACCGGCGACGTCGGCACCGTGGACGAGGACGGGTTCCTGACGATCTCGGGCCGCAAGAAGGAGATCATCGTCACCGCCGGCGGCAAGAACCTCGCCCCGGAGCCGCTCGAGGACCGCCTGCGCACCCACCCGCTCATCAGCCAGGCGGTAGTCGTCGGCGACCGGCGGCCGTACACCGCCGCGCTGATCACCCTGGACGCCGGCGCGCTGGCGTCATGGAAGCGGGCCACCGGCAGGCCCGAGCAGGCCGGCCCGGCCGAGCTTCGCGACGACCCGGATCTGCTGGCCAGGCTGCAGACGGCCGTGGACGAGGCCAACACGACGGTGAGCCGGGCCGAGTCGATCCGCAGGTTCCGCATCCTTCCGGTGGACCTGACCGAGCAGAACGGATATCTGACCCCGACACTGAAGGTCAAGCGTGCCTTGGTCCACAAGGACTTCGCGGCCGACATCGAGGAACTGTACCGCTGAGCGGCGGACGATCGGCACTTGACCGGCTGGTCGCGGCCACGCCCGCGTCCCGCGACCGCGTGATTGACGCCGCCCGGGCGCTGTGCATCGTGGTCGTCACCCTCTGGCACTGGACGTTGTCGGTCACCCACCGCACCGCCGACGGCAGCCTGGCCATGCCCAACCCGATCCATGCCGTGCCCGGTGGCTGGCTGGCCACCTGGGTGCTGCAGATCATGCCGGTGTTCTTTCTGGTCGGTGGGTACGCCAACCTGGTCGGCTGGCAGCGGGCTCAGGCGCGCGGGACGACCGCCGGCCGGTTCGTCCGGGGCCGGCTGCGCCGGCTGCTCTGGCCCACTGCCGTTTGGGCCCTGGTCTGGCTCGCCGGCGAGCTGATCGCGGCCGCCCTGCCCGGCCCGCACCGATGGATGTGGGAGTGGTTCCCCGGCTACCTGACGCCGCTGTGGTTCCTGGGCGTGTACGGCCTGCTGATCGCCGCGGTGCCGATCACCACGAGCCTGAACGCCCGCTACGGAGCCAGGGTCCGCGCCCGGAGCTGCGTCCAGTACGCGCTGCGGGTGGCACCGCCGGTCAGGATGACCTCGCCGTCCACGGGGGCGCCGAGCAGGTCGAGGTAGTCGAAGCAGAGGCGCTCGACGAAGGCCGCGCCGAGCAGGATCGCCGCGTAGCGCTCGACGTCGTCGGCCGGGCTGCCGAGCGTGAACCCCTCGGCCCCCGGCGCGTCGAACGGGAAGCGCTCACCACGCGACACCAGCGGGTACGTCACGGGCCAGCCGGCGGTGCCGTCGCCGTTGAGCCCGCGGGCCGCCGCCTGGGCGCTCAGCGCGTCGAGATCGCGGCCCGGCAGGTCGCGCGTCAGGACGCCCGCACCGGTGCTCGACGCGCCGCCCGGCAGCCACGAGCCGTCCGGCGCGCGGTGCGAGTAGACGACGCCGAGCGGGTCGTGGATCAGCTCCTTCGTCACGCCCTTGAGCACCAGCGTCGTGCCGAGCACCGAGTTCCAGCTGCCCACCTGGTTGGCGCCCGCGCCCAGCTGGGCCGCGCACCCGTCGGTGGTCCCGGCGATCACGGGCGTGCCCGCGGGGATGCCGGTCTCCTCGGCGGCCTCGGCGCAGACCACGCCGAGCCGGGTGCCGGGGCGTACGACCTCGGGAAGGATCTCCGAGGGCACCCCCAGCGCGTCCATCACCTCGATGGGCCAGCGCTCCTCGATGAGGTCGACGCCGGTCTTCAGCGCGTTGCTCAGGTCCGTGGCCACCTCGTGCCCGACCAGCCGCCTGGTGACGAAGTCGCTCTGATGCGCCAGCCGGGCACCCTCGGGCGCCTCGTCGAGCAGCCAGAGCAGCTTCGGCAGCGCCCAGTTGGGCTGCATGCGCCGGTAGCCGAGCCGCTCCCAGACGGGAGCGCCTGCCTCGTTGGCGCGCGCGGCGTCGGCGCGCCGGTCGTCGTACATGAGCGCGGGCGTCACAACCCTGCCGGAGACGTCCGTGAGCAGGATCGTTCCAGATGTCGCGTCGACGGCCACGCCGGCCACCTCTGACGCGGGCACGTCCCGCAGGGCCTCGCGGGCGGCGCCGGCCAGCTCGCGCCACCACTGCTCGGGGTCCTGTTCGTGGCGGGGTCCGTCGCGGTGGCTGGTGAGGGCCCGGCTGGCCGTCCCGAGCACCTGGCCGTCCCCGGCCACAGCCATCACCCGTACGCTCTGCGTCCCCAGGTCGACGCCGATCCACACGTTCATGCGCCCTCCTTCGTCGGTCGCATGAACGTGACACGGCTGCGTCTGATTGTTCGCTCGCTGTGCTCGCTCATGCGCCCTCCTTCGTCGGTCGCATGAACGTGACACGGCTGCGTCTGATTGTTCGCTCGCTGCGCTCGCTCATGCCCGCCCCCTCATCTCGGCCAGCAGCGGCCAGGAGACCGCGTTCGCCCCGCGCAGGGTCAGGAAGTCGTCGAACCGCCGCGTGTACAGTGCCCGGCGAGAGGGGGCGGGCTCGACCGCGTCGCGCAGCCGTACATGCTCCGAGGCCGCCGCGGCGATGGACGGAGCGGCGCCGGTGGCGGCCAGTCCCACCAGGTACGCACCCCGCGCGCCCACCTCGGCGTCCGCCGGGCGGCGCACGGGCAGCCCGGTGATGTCGGCGATCAGCTGGAGCCAGACGGTGCTGTTCGAGCCGCCGCCGCACACGCGCAGCTCCGTCGGCTCGGCGCCGGTGGCGGCCAGGCAGTCGCGGATGACCATCGTCAGCCCCTCGAGCACCGCCCGCGCCACGTCCTCGCGGCCGTGCTCGAACGACATGCCCAGCAGCGACCCCCTGGCCAGCGGGTCGGAGAACGGCGCCCGCTCACCGGCGGGCGACATGTATGGCAGGAACGTCAGCCCGCGCGCGCCCGGCTCGCTCAGCAGCGCCAGGTCGCCCAGCTCGGCCGGGCCGTGCAGGCCCAGCATGCGGCACGTCCACTGCACCACTTCCGTGCCCGCGAACGTCGGGAAGGCCCGCAGGTAGCCGCCCGGGATCGCGATCGTGATCCCGATCGGCTCGCCCTCCAGGTCGGCGGAGTCGACGATGACCTCGGTGCACAGCGTGGTGCCGAGGATGCCGCACGCCTGCCCGGTCCGCACCGCGCCCGCGCCCAGTGCCGTGGCGGCGATGTCGTACGGGGCCATCGCGACCGGCGTCCCGGCGGGGAGGCCGAGCGCCGAGGCCGCCTCCCGGGACAGCTCGGCGACGTGGCTGGAGCGGATCGGGGGCAGCAGCCGTTCGGCCCACTCCAGGCCGAACATGGCAAGCAGGGAAGGGGAGTAGGCACGCGCCCGCAGGTCCATGAACGGCGCGGAGGCGTCGGACTCGTCGGCCGCCAGCTCCCCGGTCAGCCTCGCGAAGATCCAGCCCCCGCAGGTCAGCATGGCGCTTGACCGGTCGAGCCGTTCGGGGTCGTTCGCGCGCAGCCAGGTCAGGATCGCGTGCGGCAGCCCGGACGCGGCCGAGGAGCCGTTCAGGCGGAAGGCCTCGGCCGCGATCCCGGAGCGGGTCCAGGCGTCCACGGCCGAGGCCGCCCTGGCGTCGTTCCACAGGATCGCGGGCCCGGTCGGCTCGCCCTTCGCGTCGACCAGCCAGCAGCCGTCGCCCTGCGCTGTCACCGCCACGAAGTCGACCTTCTGGTCCACCTGGGCGGCGACCTCGCGCACGGTGGCGACGACCGCGTCCCAGACGGCGCCCATGTCCTGCTCGGTATGGCCGGGCGCGGGCCTGGAGACCGTGGTCTCCCTGCGGGCGACGAACGCCTCCGCGCCCTCGGCGTCGTACCCGACGGCCTTGATGACCGTGGTCCCCGCGTCCACGCAGATGATCGCCATCAGGCCCTGCCGTGAGAGGTCCTCGACCGCCGCGACACAGAGTCGACGATCACCGCGAGCAGCAGCACCGCACCGGTGACCACGAACCTGATCGACGAGTCGAGGTTGAGCAGGGTCAGGCCGCTGGAGATCGACTGGATCACGATGATGCCGAGCAGCGCGCCGAACGCCGTGCCGCGCCCGCCGAACAGGCTCGTCCCGCCGATCACGGCCGCCGCGATGGCGTTGAGGTTGACGTCGCCCGCGCCGCTGGACTGGTTGGCCGCCGCGAGCCTGGCCGCGGCCAGGATGCCGCCGACGGCCGCGAACGTCGAGCAGAGCACGAACACCGAGGTGTAGATGGCCTTGACGTTGATGCCGGCGCGGCGCGCGGCCTCCACGTTGCCGCCCACGGCGTAGACGGCCCTGCCCCACTTCGTCCGCGACAGCAGGTAGTGCATGATCAGCACGAGTGCCACGAAGAAGACGAACATCCAGCCCACGCCGCGGGTCTGGCCGAGGTACCAGACCACGAACGCCAGCACCACCAGCAGCGCCACGCTCCTGATGGCCAGCGCCGACACGCTCCTGGCCGACAGCCCGGCCTTGCGCCGCTCCCTGGCGTGCAGGTACCCGCTGGCGAACAGCCACACGGCCGCGATGACCGCGAACGTGTACGACAGCCAGGCCGGCACGAAGTCGAGCTGCGCGAAGTTCACCAGGCCCGAGTCGAAGGGCAGGTTGATCGAGCCCTTGGTGCCCAGCACGTACAGCTGGAGCCCGAGGAAGGCCAGCAGGCCGGCCAGCGTGATCACGAAGCTCGGCACGCCGAACCTGTTGAACAGCTGCCCGTACACCCAGCCGATGACCGCACCCATGATCACCGAGGCCAGGATGGCCAGCCAGACCGGCAGCCCCTGACTCACGAACAGCACCGCGAGCACCGCGCCCGACAGCCCGCTGACCGAGCCCACGGACAGGTCGATCTGGCCCACGAGCAGCACGCACACGATGCCGAGCGCGATGATCCCGACGGCGGCGGACTCCAGCGTGAGGTTCACCAGGTTCGCGCTGGACAGGAAGATCGGGTTCAGGATCTGCAGCACCGTCCAGATGACCACGAGCCCGACCACGACGGGGATGACGCCCAGGTCGCCGCCGCGGGCCCGCTCGAGCACGTCGGCGAGCGCGCCGCGCAGCCCGTCGCGGTCCTGAAGCCGCTCGTCCTGGCGGTCTGTCGTCAATGTGCTCACGACTTGAGTCCCTTCTGCGCCCGCCTGGACACCACGTTGTCCGTGGCGCCGGTGATGGCGGCGATGATGTCCTCGGTGGAGACCTCGGCCACGTCGAACACTCCGTTGTTGCGGCCGAGCCGCAGCACCGCGACGGTGTCGGCGACGGCCTTCACGTCCGCCATGTTGTGGCTGATCATGATGACGCCCAGGCCGTTCTCGCGCAGCCGCTCGACCAGGTTGAGCACCTCGGCCGTCTGAGCCACGCCGAGCGCGGCGGTGGGCTCGTCGAGGATGATGACCTTCGGGTCGCCGAGCAGCGACCTGGCGATGGCGACCGTCTGCCGCTGGCCGCCCGACAGCGCCGCCACGGGCACCCGCACGCTCGGGATCTTGGCGGAGAGCTGGCGGAGCAGCTCCCACGAACGGGTCTCCATGGCCACGTCGTTGAGGCGCAGCGGACGGATCTCCTGGCCGAGGAACAGGTTCTGGATCACGTTGAGGTTCTCGCAGAGCGCCAGGTCCTGGAAGACCGTGGCGATGCCGAGCTTGTGGGCGGCGGCCGGGGCGGGGATCTCGACCTCGTTCCCCTCGAACGTGATCGTGCCCGCGTCCGGCGGGTGCACGCCGGAGAGGATCTTGACCAGCGTCGACTTGCCCGCGCCGTTGTCGCCCACGACGGCGACGACCTGGCCGGCCGCGACGTCGAGCTCGATGTCGGTGAGCGCGGCCACCGCGCCGAAGGTCTTGCTGATCCCGCGCAGGGACAGGACGGTCATCGGCGTTCTCCTACTTGATGCCGAGCTCTTCGCAGCCCTTGGCGTACTCGCCGGTGCAGACGTCGGCGGCCTTCATGATGCCGCTGTCGAACAGCACCTCCTTGACGTTCTCCTTGGTCACGACCGTGGGGACGAACAGCTCGGAGGGGGTGTTGTAGAGCGTGGTCTTTCCTGCGGGCTTCTTGCCCTGCATGAACTCCCAGGCCGTGTTCGCCGCGGCCTCGGCCACGATCTTGATCGGCTTGGAGATGGTGTTGTACTGGTCGCCCTTGATGATGCGCTGCGCGGCGGCGACCTCGGCGTCGTTGCCGGTGATCGGGGGCACCTTCACGCCGGCGGCCTTGAACGCGGCGATCGAACCGCCGCCGGTGCCGTCGTTGGCCGCGACGACGCCCACGATCTGGTCCTTGAACTGCGTGATCTGGCCGCTGACCCAGGTCTGCGCCTTCTCCGGCTGCCAGTCGGGCGTGTCGTACTCGGCCAGCAGCTTGAAGCCACTCGGGTCGACCGCGCTGTGGATGCCCTTCTTGATCAGACCGGCCGCCGCGTCCGTGGGGGAGCCGTTGACCTGGAGGATCCCGCCCTGGGCGTTCTCCTTCTTGAGGTGGTCGACCAGGGACTGGGCGATCATCTGGCCGATCTTCTCGTTGTCGAACGAGATGTAGTAGTCGGCGGGCGTGGCCGGGACCGGCCGGTCGTAGGCGATGACCGGCACCTGCTGCGACTGCGCCGACTTGACGATGGTGGCCGCGGCGGCGGAGTCGACCGGGTCGATCACGATGGCCTTGACACCCTGGGCGAGCGCGGAGTTGGCCTGCTGCTGCTGCTTGGCGGCGTCGGAGTCGGCGTTCTGGTAGATGACCTGGCAGGTCGGGCAGAGCTGCTTCATCTTGGCCTCGAACAGCGGCTTGTCCTGCAGCTCGTACCGGGTGGAGGCCAGGTCGGGCATGAGGAAGGCCACCTTGGCGTTCTCGACGGCGCCGCCACCACCGGTGTTCCCGCCGCTGGAGCCGGAGCTGGAGCCGGAGCCGCACGCGGCCAGCACCGAGCCTGCGAGCACTGCCACTGCGGCGAACGCGGAGGTCCGCATCTTCGCTCTGTTCACGGGTTTGTTCCTCACTTGCCTACCGGGATTCATGACGCACTGCCCCCGAAACAGGACATGGCCCTCACAAAGGGACACATCCTGTAGTGCGGCTCACGGTAGCGCGCCTTCTGAAACTTTGTCCAGCAAAGATGTTCAGAGTTGGCGTGCGGCCGCCACCAGGCCCTCTGCCGTGGGGACATCGGTGACGAGCTGGTTGAAGTAGCCGCCCTTGGCGCCCGCGACGATGGACAGCACCTTCTCGGCGCCCACCGCGACCGCGATGGTGGCCGGGATGCGGCGCAGCTCCTCCGGCTGGGTGGCGACCAGGCGCTCGCTGCCGGGGTACGTGACCGGCTCTCCGTCGCGGCCGTAGACGCGCATGCACACGTCGCCCACGGCCTGGCGCAGGCTGTCGGCGTCGCGCGGCATGAGCGCGGGCGTCATCTGCCGCATCAGCGGCGCCGAGCCGACGCCGACGATGGCGCACTTGGCGTGCGCCCACAGGTCCATGACCCGGCGTACGGACGGCTCGTGCTGGAGCGAGTAGAACAGCTCGGGGCCGGGCAGCGCGGGCGCGTAGAGGTAGGCGGGCACGCCGCCGACGCGTTCGGCCAGGATGCGGGTGGTCTCGTTGGTCTGGAACCAGGGCTGCGGCTCCTCCTGACCGCCCACCGCGGGGGCGATCGTGACCCCGGGATAGTGGCCGAGCCCCTCGCGGGCGCACTCGTAGACCGTGGTGCCCGACGAGACGAGTACGACGTCGCCGGACTCCAGCCCGACCGCCGCCAGCGCGCGGGTCACGGCGGGGGCCAGCCACGGGCCCAGAGCGGGGCCGCTGACCTTGGGGACCAGGTAGACGCGCTGCAGCCGGAGCGCCTCCGCCACCTCGGCGGCCAGCGGGCCGTCCTCGAGCGCGGCCGGCCGGTGCACCTTGATCTCGACGATGCCCTGCTTGCGGGCCTCGGTGAGCAGCCGGCTCACCGTCGCCCTGGACACGCCCAGCCGCTTGGCGATGTCGCCCTGAGTGGCCTCTTCCATGTAGTACTGCTGGGCCGCCGCGTACATCAGCTCCAGGGGGAACCTGGCCTGCGTCTCGGGTGCGACGTCGGCGGCATTCATGAGCGCACTCCTGAACATCTTTGCTGAACCGATGCGCAAACGACTATACGGGGATGCTGTCTTGAAGGAGAAGGCCAGCCCCCGCTTGTCCGTCCGGGAAGGTTCTCTAGGCGGGATGGAAACTCTCCGCTTACGATTGAATGCGTAAAGTAGTGTCCGGCCATCGGTGCGGGAGGGGCAATGTCCAAAGGGATGTTGATCGCGGCGGCCATCGGGCTCGTGGCCGCGGGCATGGCGCCGTCCGCTCCCGCGGCGGCCACGGTCCTCAAGTGCGACACCCTCGTGCACGCGCAGAGCGACGACCTCGGCATCGCCGCGTGCAGCAACCCCACGGACGAGACCTGGATGTTCCGGGCCGTGGTGGTCTGCAGCCGAGCGCTCGACGTCCTGGGCGAGTGGGAGACGCTGCCGCCCGGCGCGTACGGGCAGTCCCGGGGATCCTGCGGCAACACCCTCACCGGCGTCGCCGGCGTGGTGGGCGTGGAGGAGCGGCTCGCCTGAGAGGCTAGCCCGGCGGTAGCTCGCCGGAGCCGCGGGCGATGAGCCGTACCGGCAGCTCGATGTGCTCCGGCGGTCCTGCGTCACCGCGCAGGCGGCGGAACAGCAGCTCTGCCGCCACCCGACCCATCCACGCCGGGTCCTGCGCCACCACGGTCACCCGTGGATCCAGCAGGTCGGACAGCTCGAAGTCGTCGAACCCCACCAGCGCGACCCGTCGCCCGTCGAGCGCGCGCAGGGCTGTCACGGTGTAGCGGCCGTTGCCGGTGAACAGCGCGGACGGCGGGTCGTCCAGCGCGAACATGCGGGCCAGGTCAGCGCGCACCGTCTCCATCGAGGGCGGCCGCATCGACACCAGGCGCTCGTCGAACAGCTCCCCGAGCACCTCGCGGTAGCCCTTGAGCCGCTCGGCGGCGGTGAAGATCCCGGGGTCGTCCCCGAGGAAGGCGATCCTGCGGTGGCCGTGGCCCATGAGATGGCGGATCGCCTCTCTGGCTCCGCCCACGTTGTCGGCGAGCACCGTGTCCACGTCGATCCCCGCCCCCGGCGGCCGGTCCGCGAACACCATCGGTGTGCCGGCCTCCAGCTCGGGACGCAGGTACGTGTGGTCCTCACCGGCGGGCACCATGATCAGCCCGTCCACCCGGCGCGCGCAGAACGTCTCGACCAGCTCCCGCTCCCTGCCGGGCTCCTCGCCGGACGAGCCGCTCAGCAGCAGGCAGCCGTGCTCGATGACGACGTCCTCGACGGCCCGGCTCAGACCCGAGTAGAACGGGTCCGCCACGTCCTCGATGACCAGCCCGATCGTGGCGGTCCTACCCCTGCGCAGCACCCGCGCGCTCTCGTTGCGGCTGTAGCCCAGCCGGTCGATGGCCGCGCGCACCCGCTCGGCCGTGGCCGGGTGGACGCCGGGCTCGCCGTTCACGACGCGCGAGACTGTCTTGAGCGCCACGCCCGCGGCCGAGGCGACGTCCTTCATCGTCGGTCTCACGCCAGGATCATTTCTCACTCTGACCAGGTAGACAACGTTGTCAGAGGGTTATGCGAGAGTAGTCCCCTATGTCGCTGAGATCTGCCGTGCTGGTGGCCGGTTTCGTGCTGGCCGCGCTCAACCTGCGCCCCGCCATCGCGGGCGTCTCCCCGCTCCTCGACGAGATCATGAAAGATGTGGGCCTCTCGCCCGCCGGCGGCGGTGCGGTCACCACGGTCATGGTGGTCTGCCTGGGCGTGTTCGGGCCGGTCACGCCGCTGCTCGCGCGGCGCTTGGGGCTGGATCGCACGCTGCTGGCCGGTCTGCTCGTCATCGCGGCGGGCGTGGCCCTGCGCGGCCTCGACGGCGCGCCCGTGCTCTACCTCGGCTCCGCCCTCGCCGCCACCGCGATAGCCGTCATGAACGTCTCCATGCCCGCCGTCGTCAAGCAGCACTTCCCGACCCGGGTCAACCTCCTGACCGGCGTCTACGTCTCCTCGGTGGTGGCCGGCGCCACCCTCGCCTCCGGGCTGGTCATCCCCATCGAGCACGCCACCGGGTACGGCTGGCGCGGCGTCTCCGCGCTGCTCGCCGTGCCGGCGCTGCTGGCCGCGCTGCTCTGGCTCCCTCAGGCGCTGCGCAACCGGAGCGGGGCGCAGAACGGGCCCAGGCCTTTCGGCGCGGTGCTCAGGAGCCGCGTGACCTGGTACGTGACCGCGCTCATGGGCCTGCAGTCGCTGACCTTCTACGTCATGCTGGCCTGGTTGCCGACGATCTTCCTGGAGGCCGGACTGCCCGCCGACCAGGCGGGATACCTGCTCAGCCTGACGAACCTGGTCCAGGTGGCCACCTCGCTCGCGGTCCCCGTGCTGGCCGGCAGGCGGGAGTCGCAGGTGCCGTACGTGGTGGGCGCCGGGGTGCTGACCGTGCTGGGCTACCTGGGCATGCTGCTGGCCCCGACCGCCGCGCCGTGGGTATGGATGATTGTGCTGGGGATCGGCCAGGGGGCCTCGTTCGCGCTGGCGCTGCTGATCATCGCGTTGCGGCCCGCCGATCCGGCCGCCGTGACCGCGTTGTCGGCCGTGGCGCAGTCCGTGGGGTACGTGATCGCGGCCCTGGGGCCGTTGCTGTTCGGGTTCCTCAGGCAGGTCTCCGGCGGCTGGTCGGTGCCGCTGATGGCGGGGCTGGGGGTGCTCGTGGTCCAGATCGTGGCTGGGTGGTTCGCGGGACGGCCTGCTACCTTAGGTAAGGCTAACCTATAGGGAGGTTCCAGCGTGCTGACCGAGGTGCTCCAGCGTCTTGCCGACGGGCGGGGCGGGGTGATCGGGGTCGATCCGGGTCTGGTCATCGAGCCCGACGAGAGCTGGACGCCGGTCATCGAGCTGCTGCGGGAGCCGTACCGGCTGCTCATCGAGCTGATCGACGAGACGGCCGCGCGCTGGAACGCGCCACGCCATGTCGGCGCGGCGCTGTTCTGGAAGACCTACAGCTACTGGCACACGCTGCCCATGGCGCTCGGGTGGGCGCTGGACGGGCGGGTGCCGATCATGCGGCTGGCGGACACGTACTTCAAGGTGTCGGACGCGGGGGTGACGGTCGCGGCGACGCGCGTGAGCTGGGGCTCCGGGGCCGGCGTGGTCGGCGAGGCGCTCGCAGAGTCGCAGCGGCCGCTGGTCTCGTTGATCGGCTCCATCGCGAAGGTGGGGGAGCGCACGCTGTGGGGTTCCACGGCGGAGGCGTTCGCCCACCCGCTGACGTCGATCGTGCCCGGCGACTACATGCGGCTGCTGAAGGAGATCGGCGCACCGGTCGACGGGCTGATCGAACCCGCCGGTGACGGTTACTTCCGCAGGACCTGCTGTCTGTGGATCACACTGCCCGATGTCGAGCCCTGCGGAAGCTGCTGCGTGCTCAGGCCACCACGGCGTCATCCAGCGGCCTGAGCTCGTCGGCGTAGCTCACCGAGACGCGGCGCATGACGCCGGTGTCGTCGATCGAGTACTGGCCGAGCCGCCACAGCGGCGGCGAGTAGGCGTGGATGGAGACGCTGTTGTCGACCGCGCCGTTGAGCCGGTGGATGTGGTCGGGCCCGAACGAGAACGACTGGCCCTCCGACACCACGGTCTCCAGGTGCTCGCCGCCGATGCGGGGGTTGCACTCCAGCAGCGCGCCCTGCACCACGTGGACGGCTCCCGAGGAGATGTCGTGGTCGTGCCAGCCCGTGTCGTCCTCGGGGCGCCAGCACAGGAGCCACACGTCCACGTACGCGTCGCGGTAGAGCGAGGCGTAGTGCCTTCCGCCCTCTTCCGGGAACTCCACCTGGTCGCGCCACTCCTCGGGGTTGGCGGCCAGTTCGTTCACCAGCTCGCGCAGCTCGCGGCGGTCGAGTGTGCGCTCGGGAAGCCGGGCACAGGTGCCCCCGTCCTGGATCTGGTTCGTGCTCACGTACGAGTCTCCCTTCTGGAAAGTAGACGACGGGGGTTGACGACCCGGATGGCGTGGCCGGCGGCCGCGCCGAGCCCGGGCTCGGGTGCTTTGGCGTAGGGGGCGTCGGAGCCGTTGACCACGACGTCGATGCCCAGCTCGCGAACGATCGCGTCGATCGCGCGCGGGCCGTAGGAGGAGGTCTCCACGAAGAAGCCCGGATCGACCAGGCCGCGGGTGCCGCCGCCTCTGGCGATCAGGCGTTCCGAGTGCAGCGGGGCCAGCCCCGCGAGCGCCGCGAAGCAGACGCGCAGCCGCGGGTGCCTGGGCCGGACGACGGCGTGGAAGTAGTGCCACGCGGCGTGCAGCTGCTGCACGTACGGCACCACGGCCGGCCACCACGGCGGAGTGCCGGGGGCCGGCGCGGCGGGGCCAGGGTGGACGAAGAGCGGCAGGTCCCTGTGGGTCAGCACCTCGAGCAGCCGGTCGTCCGGGACGGCCGTCGCGGGGATCTGCAGCCCGGCGAAGCCGCGGTCGAGGTCCTTGGCCAGACGGGCGGGGTCGGGCTCGCTGAGGCACGTGGACGCCCAGGCCCCGAACGGCTCGCCCAGCGCGAGTGCGCCGTCGTGGTAGGCGTCTATCAGCGGCCACGACTCCTCGGGCGGCAGGGACTCGACGCCGAGTGGGCTCGACATCGACACCAGCGCCAGCTCCAGGCCGGTGGTGTCCCTGTGGTCCTCGGAGTCGATCTCGTACGGGGGCTCGCCGTCGAGGATCAACGTCCAGCCGTCGACGTAAGGCGGGGAAGTCCGGGCGCGCAGGGCATCGACGAACGGATGGGTCCACACATGCTGATGGACGTCGACGCTCACGGCTTCCTCCTCCCTCTATTTCCTACTCACATTACATGTTAACGCGCCGTACTGGGTTGTCGCTACCGTGAAGCGTTTCAGTGATACGTTTCAGTGAACCGCTTCACCTACGGACTTGTCAACGGCTCGGCGGCCACACATGTACTGCGGCCTCGGGCGCGCCGAGCGGGCGTGGATCGGCAATCCTGGCGCGGAAACTGCGGTTCTGTCGGTACTACCGAATAGGCTGACTGAATGCCTCGCAAGAGAGCCACGATCCGGGAGGTGGCCCAGGCCACGGGCCTGTCACCCGCGGCCGTCTCCTACGCGCTGCGCGGCCTCCAGGTGTCCGAGGAGACCATGGAGCGAGTGCGCGCCGCGGCAGCCGAGCTCGGCTACGAGGCCGACCCCATCGCCAGGGCCCTGGCCAGCGGGCGCACCGGCATGATCGGCCTGCTGTGCGGCTCGCTGGAGGACCTGTGGCAGCAGTCCTTGGCGGTCGGCATCAGCCGGGGTCTGCGGGAGAAAGACCGTTATTCCCTGATCCTCGACGCGGTCGGCGACCCCGCCCGCGAGCGTGCCTTCGCCCAGCGGCTCCGCGACCAGCGCGTTGACGGCCTGATCGTCCAGCCGATCGACCCGGCGGCGGCGTTCTGGGCCGAGCTGTGCGAGTCGCTGCCGGTGGTCGCGATCGGCGACTCGATCGCGGGCACGGCGGGGGAGGTCGTCTTCGACAACCGGCGTGGCGTGACGATGGCCCTGGAGCACCTGCGCGACCTCGGCCACCGCCACGTCGCGGTCCTCACCCCGACCAGGGCCAGCACGCCCGACCGGCCCGCCGACCTCCACGTCACGGCGGAGGCCGACCGGCTGGGCCTGGACATCGAGGTCACCACCGCCCCTCACGGACTCGCCGGCGCCACCTCGGCCGCCCGCGACCTCCTGACCGCCCGGGGGCCGAGCGCGGTGTTCTGCTTCGCCGACTCGATCGCTTACGGGGTTTACGCGGCTGCTCAGGAGCTGGGGCTGTCCGTTCCCGGTGACGTGTCGGTCATGGGCTATGACGACCACCCGATGTCGGGGCTGCTCACGCCTGGGCTCACTACTGTCGATTGGGACATCGACGGGATCGTTCGGGCGGCGGTGCGGCTCATTTCGGCGGCGACCGACGGCGGCACACGGCGACGCCGGGTCGTCCAGGCGCCCACGCTCAGGGAGCGGGGGTCGGTCGCGCGGGTGGTGTGACCGGGGCCCGCAGGATTCGACGCCGTCTCGAAGACGCACCCGCCACGCGCCTTGGGTTCGCCGTACGTGCTGCGTCGCCCCGCCGCGTGTGTGCGCCGGGCGCCGCTGCACGTCGTCTCGCCGCACCGGCGCTGAAAGGCGGGCGGAGGGGGCGTCATCCGGCACCGTTACCTCCAGCGCGCGTTGCGCCGGGGTCCCGCGAGACGTGCCGCCCGACAACCATCTCAGCTATGTCCCGCCCGGCACGGCGTTCGGCCGGGCACGCCGCCGCAGGACGTCCCCCTGGGCGCGCCCGCCGGACGCCCCACGGCGCCGTGCAAGCGTCGAAGCAGCCGGCGGCCCCCCGAAGACGGGGTCAGGTGGGTGGGTGGAGGGTCAGGGCGTGGCGGGAGGCGGCGAGGTCGGTGGTGAGGGGGCGGTCGGGGGTGGGGCCGTGGAGGGCGCTGGTGGCGGCCGTGTGCTCGCAGGCCAGGACGATCTCCAGGGGTTCCAGGCAGCGCAGTGCGTGGCGGGCGGCCTGGGTGGCGAAGCCCGCGTGGTCCTCCGTGCCCAGGGAGATCACCGCCGTGCCCGTCGTCACCGGGTTGGCGAGGTGGCGGAGGTCGGCCAGGGCGTCTTGTGCCACATATTCCAGGATCAGCAGCCCCGAGGCGCCCGGGCGGTCGGCGAGGAACGGGTGGCGGCCGGTGTAGGCAGGATCCATGAGGTTGGCCAGGCGGGCGGCGCTGAGCTGGGCCGTCTGTACGAGCGCGGTACGCAGCGCGTCGAGTGCCAGGGACACCGGGGCAGAGTGGAAGTTGCCGTTGTGCCAGGCCAGGGAGCCGGACATGAGCGGGTTCTCGGTGGCGGCGTTGAGGTCGGTCTCGATGGCGGCGGTCGCTCGGTCGAGGGCGTCCATGGCGGCGCCGTGCACCTGGGCGAAGGCGCGGTACCCGTACGGGTCCTGCACGCGGGTCCCGAGCTCCTGGCTGAGCAGGCCGCGCAGGCGTGCGGCCACGGCGGCCTGGCCGGGGTGGGGGCGGGCCTCCTGTACGGCTGCGGCCAGCGGTTCCGCCGAGGCGTGCACGGCGGTGAACGACATCGCGGCGACGTCGATGGCGGCTTCCAGGAGGTGGCGGAGCCGTTGGCAGGCGATGGCCGCGTCGGCGAGCGTGGCGGCACCCGAGCTGATGAACGGCAGCGCGTCCCCGGAGGCGAGCGGGAAGCGGGGCTGGTCGGGAGGGGATGGTGAGCGTTCGTGGTGCCAGGGGAGTTCGCCCAGCAGGCACAGGGCAGCGGTGGAGAGCGCCGTGAGGTCGCCGGTGCCGATGGCCCCGTACGTCTGGATCGGCGGGGTGAAGCCGCCGTTGATCGCGTCGGCCAGCACCGGGAGCACGCCCGGGTCGATGCCGGAGCCGCCCGCGAGGAGCTGGTTGAGGCGGACCACGAGCATGGCCCTGGCGCGGGCGGGCGGGATCAGGGGGCCGGCGCCACACACATGGCTGCGGAGCAGGTCGAGGCCGCGCTCTTCGACGAGTACGCCCCTGTTGGCGCCCACGCCGGTGCTCCGCCCGTACACAGGACCCTTGAACTCCTGAGCGGTGGCCCACGCGGCCCGGGCCCGATCCAGGGAAGCGATCGTGACCCGGGCCCCGCCGTACGCGGCCTCGTGAACCTGCGCGCAGGTCAGGCCGGCGCCGTCGAGCTCCACGTGGGGTTCAGTCGCCGTCGGGAAGGACCAGGCCCAGCAGCCAGCTCACGACGCTGACGATGATCGCGCCCCAGAACGCGGCCGGGTAGAAGTTGTCGACGTGGAAGGGGATGGAGAGCTGCCCGGCGATCCAGCCCGTGAGCAGCAGCATGGCCGCGTTGATCACGAGGAGGAACAGGCCTAGTGTCAGCACGACGATCGCGCACCCCAGTGCCTTGACGATGGGCTTGACGATCGCGTTCACGAGGCCGAAGATCAACGCCACGATCAGCAGCACGCCCCAGTATTTGGCCGAGCTGGCCGGGGCGCTGACCCCGATGCCGGGGACGAGCTGAATGGCCACCCATAGGGCCACCGCCGCCGCAATGGTTCTGATGATGAATCTCACGCTGGTTGATCCTCCCACTTGGGATCGGCAATTCGATAGTGGCGCAGTCTCTACGATTCCCAGCGATTACTCTGGGTAGTCGCCGGTTATGGTCGGCCCAACCCGGGCAGGGGGCGTCGAGGGGAGGGAGCGAGATGGACGCGAACGGGCTCGAGTCGTTGCCGGCCGACGAGTTGCACGATCGGGCGGTGCGTTACGCCGTACGCCACGGGGACCTGGGGTTTCTCTGGGACCTGCTGAAGGTGATCCCGGCCGCGGAGGCCGCCAGCGGTCATGATTCCGAGACCGCCAACGACCTCAGCAGGGTCTCCGCGTTGCTCAGCGATGCCATCGCCTCCGGCGAGGGGCGGCTGGGCGAGGCGCTGCGCCCGATCTACATAGAGTATTTGCGTAAGCATCCCGATGCCTGATCGTTAGCGAAGGCCAAGGACGCGAAACGATGCCGCTTTGCGCGCCACCCTGCGTAGCCACTCGAGTGCGACCGGCTCACGCGAGGGCCGGCGGGCCGCGGAGGGAGGGCGGCCCGCCGTGCGCAGGGGTGGTCAGCCGGCCATGCGGGCTTCCGCGCCGCTGTAGTCGGCGAAGCCGGGCGTGCTGATCTCCTGCCCGTCGCGCGCGATGATCATCGTCTGGTACGGCCCCGCCGCCGCCACCTCGGCCGCGAAGCGTCTGGCCAGGATGGGTCCCATGGCGTAGATGGCGGTGGCGTACGCGTCGGCCACGCCGAGGTCGGGGCCGATCACGGTGACCGAGCCGAGGCCCTCCTCGACCCTCCCCGTGCGCGGGTTGACCACGGGGGCGCCGCCCGAAGTGGCGATGCCCAGGTCGTGGGCGAAGACGACCTTGCGCATCACGTCCTTGCGCGGGTCGCGGATGCCGACCCGCCAGCGCTTGCCGGGTGCGGCCGAGCCGCGCACCCTGATGTCCTCGCCCGCGCTGATGCGGTGGTCGCCCGCGCCCGCATTGACCAGGGCGCGGGACAGCCGCTCGAGCGCCCAGCCCTTGATGTAGCCGGACGGGTCGATGACGCCGTTGATGCGGGCCTCGAAATAGCCGTCCGTGGCCTGGCTGAGCTCGTCGCAGCGGTGGAGGACCTCGATGAGCTCGGGGATCTGCCTGATCGTCTGGCCGCGGTTGAGCCGGCCGATCTGGCTGTCCTCCTTGACCGGGCTGAAGGTGTCATCCACCCACCTCAGCCAGGCGAACGCGTCATCCAGCAGGGGGGTCAGCTCGCGTGCCGGGAGAGCGGTGCGGATGTCCACACTGACCGGCATGCCCATGACCATCTCGACACGGGCGCTTCCGGGGAAAGTCGTCACCTTGCCTCCTTGTCCGCAGCCCACCGTTGCAGATGAGGCGTAATGTGGAGCTAAACCTTTTGCCGTGATTTGAAATGAATCTGTGATCTCGGCACAGCAAGGCGTGACAACGCCCCGCGTACGTACCTCTTGAACTGCCGCGGACCGGCCACCACCACATCGCGCTCGGCGATGTCGGGAATCTCGCGGCTCAGGCCCGAGGCGCTCAGGCGCTCCTTGGCCCGCGGGTCGTGCTCCGCCCCCTCGACGAGGATGAGGCCGTGGCGGGCCTCCAGGTCGCGCAGCTCGTCGGTGGCGCGCTCGATCCTGTAGACGGCCACGGTGTCGCTCGCGCCCTCCAGGCGAGCTCGAAGGGCGGCCGGGTCGAGGCCGGTGGCGATCAGCAGGGTAGGCCTGGGCGTGCCGGCGACGTGGTGGCTGCGGACCGCCATGACGGCCGCCATCGCGTACAGGATGAGCGAGCCCGCACGGCTCAGCCCGGTCACGTACGCTGTGGAGCTGAACTCGTGGGCCACCAGCAGCGCGCCGGCCAGGTAGCCGCCGAGCCGCAGCCGCTGCCTGGCCTCCTCGGTGCGCAGGTAGTCGGCGGCCTTGACGGTGACAAAGCCGAGCGCGACCAGCAGCGCCGCCGCGGCATAGGCGGTCGGCCGCCACGGGTAGCCGAAACCCGGTTGGATCGCACCGAACTCGGCCACCGCGACACCGCACCAGAAGAGGACGGGACCTGGGTTCGCTTTCGCCTCGCTAGCCATGGCTTCACGATGCTGAATGAACATTAAAGGTTTCTGAGTAGTGTCTGAAACATGGCTAACGTGCGTGTCGAACGAACTGAGGACGGCGGATTCCGGGCCACGAACGCCCGCGGCGCCGAGGTACGGATGGGTGGCGGCGACGAGGACGGCGTGTTCACCCCGGTGGAGTTGCTGCTGGCGGCGGTAGGCGGATGCAACATCGTGACCGTCGAGCCGCTCACCGCCAAACGTGGCCACCGCCTGGTGCGCCTGGCGATGACCGTGCAGGCGGAGAAGGTCGAGCCGAGCAAGCTCGGCCCCGTGACCGTCACATATGACGTGGAGCTGCCCTCGGAGGAGGCCGGCGAGGTGTTCAGGGCGGTGGCGGAGCGGGTGCACGAGAAGTACTGCACGGTGAGCAGATCGTTGCAGGAAGGTACAGAGGTTCGGCTGGAGGTTCCAGAGTCGGATTAAACAGATATTCGACCCCGTTATGACGCGACCGTTGCATTCGTCTCGGTAGCGTTGTAGCAGGTCAACAGACCAGTGAACCTTCACCGAAGCGGACGCGGAGGGGGACCGCGGTTCGCTAGTGCGGGACCGCCGGCGTTTTTGGGGGAAGATGCCGGCCTGGACCGCCGCCGATCGGGCCGGGCAGCTTTGGGGGAACTGCCCGGCCCGATCTATGCGTATCCTCCGTTTTCGTGAAAAAGGTTCTGATTGACTGTGATCCCGGTATCGACGACGCGCTCGCTCTGGCCCTGGCGGCCGGATCCCCTTCCCTCGACGTGGTGGGCATCACCACGGTGGGCGGCAACGTCGACCTCCCCCTGACCACGGCGAACGCGCTGGCGCTGCGAGAGTTCCTGGAGCTGGGCGACGTCCCGGTGACGCCGGGCAGCGCCGGCGCCCTGCTGCGCGAGACCGTGCGCGCCACCCGCGTGCACGGGACCACGGGCCTGGGCGGCGTGGTCCTGCCCGCGCCCCAGCTGGGCCCATCGGACGGGCATGCGGTCGACTTCATCGTGGACACCCTGAAGGCCGCCCCGGGCGAGATCACGCTGGTGGCCGTGGGGCCGCTGACGAACATCGCCCTCGCCGTACGCCGCGAGCCCCGCGTCGTGGAGTGGGCCCGCGAGCTGGTCATCATGGGCGGCTCGTTCACGCGCGGCAACCACAATCCGGCCGCCGAGTTCAACATGCTCGCCGACCCCGAGGCGGCCGCCATTGTCTTCGGCGCCGGGTGGACGGTGAAGATGCTGGGCCTGGACGTGACGCTGACCGCCGTGGTGACTTCCGACGTACTCGACCGGATGCGTCCCCTCGGAAAGCTGGCCGAACTGCTGGTGCCCGCCGCGCAGTTCTACGGGGTGGTGACGGCCGACGGCGGCCCGGCCATCCACGACGCGTGCGCGGTGGCGTACGTGCTGGACCCCTCCCTGTTCACCTGCGTGCCCGCTGTGGTGAACGTCGAGACGGCCGGGCGATACACGCGGGGGATGACCGTGACGGACTTCAAGGTGAGCTCCCAGGACTCGAACGCTCTGGTGGCTACCTCGATGGACGTGAAGGGGTTCTGGGACCTGGTTCTGGGGGCGTACGAGGGGTTGGCGGGGCGGCTCGGATGATGTGCGGGCAGTGCTCAGCGGCTGATACAGTTACATCTGTTGCGCCGCTAGCTCAGTTGGTCAGAGCAGCTGACTCTTAATCAGCGGGTCCGGGGTTCGAGTCCCTGGCGGCGCACCCCGGCAAAGCCCAGGTCATGCAATGGTGACCTGGGCTTTTGCGTGTCCGCTCCACCCCAGGACGGCGATATTCGATAGATCCGCTTTCCTGGCCACTTGTACAGTGAGGCCGCCGCAGGCTTATGGGGGAGGGGATCATGCGCGTGCACTATCCACGCACCCCTCACCTGCCCTGGTCGCCGGGGGTGGCCCTGCACGGCCGGCGCCTCGGGCGCGGTGTAGGCGGCGATGCTCGGATCACGGGCATCGGTGACGTAGACGGGACCCTTACGCCATTGCCCGCCCGGTTTGCGCATGGTGTGGCGGTGGCCCTGGAGCATCCAGTGGAGCGCGTTGAGGAAGCCTGCGCTGTAGCGGAAGTCTTCGACGTCGTGAAGAGTCTGGATGTAGGTCATCATCCGTTGGTAGGCGAGGGTCTCTTCGCGGTTCTCCTCCGAGACATCCACGTCCCGCTCGCCCTCCATCAGGTCTTCTACGTCGATCGTCGAAACCTTGAAGCCTTCGATGGAGTTGGAGGCGGCGACCGCGTCGGCGGTCAGGAACTTCCGAAGCCCTGCAGTCCGCTTGGCGGGTGTGGCGCCAACCTGATGACGCAACGCGTGTCGCGCTGCCTCGATCTCCTCGAGAACCCGGCTGTCCTCCGCAGTTAGGGACGGCGTGGCATACAACGAACTATCACCTTGCAATTCAGGTGCTCGGGCGCAGCAGGCCGGTCTCGTAGGCGGTGGCGACGGCGGCGGCTCGGTCGTTCACCTCGAGCTTGGCGAAGATGTGCAGCAGGTGCGTCTTCACGGTGGCCTCGGTGATGAACAGCTTCTTGGCGACCTCGCGATTGGTGGCGCCCCGGGAAATGAGCGAGAGGACCTCGAGCTCGCGAGGGCTGAGCGACTGCTGCTGCGGCGCGCGTATCTTCTGGGTCAGCACGCCCGCCACGGAGGGGGACAGCACGGTCTCGCCGCGGGCCGCGGCCTGGACGGCGCGGCGCAGCTCGGCGCGCGGAGTGTCCTTGAGCAGGTAGCCGGTCGCGCCCTCCTCGATGGCGGGCAGCACGTCGACGTCGTTGTCGTACGTGGTCAGGACCAGCACGCGGACGCCGGGGGACTGCTCGCGGAGGCGGCGGATGAGCTCGGCGCCGTTCATCCTGGGCATGCGCAGGTCGGTGAGCACGACGTCGGGGTTGGTGCGGTCGACCACGGCGAGTGCCTCGAGGCCGTCGCCCGCCTCTCCGACCACCTCGAACGCGTCGTCGGTGAAGATCCCGCGCAGCCCGTCGCGTACGACTGGGTGATCGTCCACGATGATCAGGCGAATCGGCATGGCTCACTCCGCCGGGATGGCGGGGACGGTGGCGGAGATGCCGGTGCCCTCGCCGGGGGCCGACTCGATCTGGAAGTCGCCGGCCAGCCTGGTCACGCGCTGGCGCATCGAGATGAGGCCGAAGCCGCTCGCCTCCCCGGACGGGGTGAAACCGGCCCCGTCGTCACGTACATCCAGCACCACGACATCTTCCATGTACGACAGGGTGAGGGCAACCCGTCCGGCCGAGGCGTGCTTGGCGACGTTGGCCAGCGCCTCCTGCGCCACCCGCAGCAGGGTGGCCTCCACCTCCGGGTGCAGCGGCCGGGCGTCGCCGGTGACCGACAGCGGGGCCGGCACGCCGGTGGCCCGCGTCCACTTGTCGGCGACGTCCTGGACGGCGGCGGGCAGCTGCGACCCGGCCAGCGGCGCCGGGCGCAAGGCCTGTACCGAACGACGGGCCTCCTTCAGGCTGTCCCTGGCCAGGGTGCGTACCGTGTCGAGGCGGGCCCGGGCGGCGGCCACGTCGTCGAGCTCCTCTTCCGCGGCCTCGATCTGGGTCACGATGGCGGTCAGCCCCTGGGCGATCGTGTCGTGGATCTCCCTGGCCATGCGCTGCCGCTCATCCAGCACCCCGGCCGCACGGGACTGGGTCAGCAGCTGGGCCTGCAAGTTCGCGTTCTCCTCCGCGAGCGCGGCCAGCTTGGCGCCGGTCTCCTGGAGCTGCGCGATCATCATTCTGCGGCTCTCGTTCTGGTTGGAGATGGTCTGTACGACGAAGCCGATGGCGGAGGCGACCAGCACGGCCACCAGGAACGAGTAGAGCAGCTGGCCGGGAGACCGCCCGGGCTCGGACCGCATGGAGACCAGCACGCCGGCGGTCGCCATCACCCCGGCGTACGCCCACCACCGGGGCAGCACCGCGAAGGACTGGATGAAGGCCGCCGGCCCGGCCACCGTGAACAGCGAGTCGATGCTGACCAGCGCCCCGATGGCGGCGAGCAGGACCACGAAGTAGACGACCGCCACTGCAGGCTTCCTGACCCACCCGGTGGCGACCATGCCCCAGTGCCAGCCCACGGCGAACAGGGTCAGCGCGAGCGTGTCGAGCCGCCAGTGCTGCAGCAGCGAGGCGCCGGCCGGGAGCAGGATGAACAGGTACGGGAGCACGGGCCAGACCCGGTCCCAGCGACTGGGACCGGGTCCGTTGCTCACCAACGGAACGCCTTCACGGCGACGCCGCCGGCGACGAGGCAGATCGCGATCATGACGATCAGCGACATGGGCGACAACGCGTGACCCTCCCAGCCGTCGCGGATCGCCTGGACGGCGGGGGCCATGGGGGTCAGGTCGCCGATGGCCCGCATCCCGCCGCCCATGGTCTCGCGGGGGATCACGGCGCCGGAGGTGAAGACCATCGGGAAGAACAGGCTCAGCCCGATCACGGTCGCGGTGCGGCCGGAGGGGACGACGGCCCCGAGCAGCAGCCCGATGCCGCTGAGGCTCAGCGCGGCCAGGATCCAGGCCACGACCACCGCGCTCACGTCGGCGGGTGCCGTCAGGCCGTAGGCGACGATGCCGATGACGATCAGCAGCGCAGTGCCGAGCACGGCCAGCAGCATGTGAGCGGCCAACTGGGCGCCGAACAACATGCCGGGCGAGGCGGGAGTGGCGCGCATCCGCTTGAGCACCCGGCGCTCGCGGTATTGCGCCAGGGTGGCCGGCAGGATGACCAGCGCGGCCAGGCCGATGACGAAGACACTCAGCATCGGCACCGTGGCGTCCACCGCCGGCAGCCCGCCGGGCAGGGGCTTGCCGCTGCGTAACTTGACCCAGAGCATGATCGCCGGGAAGGCCAGCGCGAAGAACGCCGACATCGGATCCCGCATGATGAGCTTGAGCTCGACCCCGATGACCTGTGTGATGCCTCTCATGCCGCCTGCCCTCCAGTCAGCGCGAAGTACGCGTTCTCCAGCGAATCGGTGCGGCCTTGGGCGATCAGCTCGCCCGGGGTGCCCTGGGTGATGACCCGGCCGTGATCGATGATCGCCATACGGTCGCACAGCGTCTGGGCCTCGTCCATGAAGTGGGTGACCAGCACGACGGTCACCCCGCGATCGCGGATGTCGCGGATCAGGCCCCACGTGGTGCGGCGGGCGGAGGGGTCGAGGCCGGTGGTGAGCTCGTCGAGGAAGACGACCTCGGGATCTCCGACCAGGGCCAGCGCGATGAACAGGCGCTGCTTCCAGCCGCCCGACAGGCTCGAGAAGCTGGAGCGCCGCCGGTCCGCCAGCCCCCACTCCTCCATGAGCGCCCGCCAGTCGGCGGGCTTGTCGTAGAAGGACGCGTACAGCTTCAGCGCCTCGCCGACCTTGATCGCGTCCGGCAGCGCCGCCTCCTGCAGCTGGACGCC
>NZ_JBFAMX010000021.1:0-50668 GCF_040659615.1 Nonomuraea sp. NPDC049784 | reverse complement strand
GCACCGAGCAGCAACTGAGCGATCACCTCGGCCCTGATCGAGCGTTCGCGGCCCCAGGTGTGGCCGTCCGCGGGTGCGTTCGCCCCGGCAGTGCGGCTGGTCCCGATCTGGAACGGGCCCAGCTCGACGGTTTCGCCGGTGGGGAACGCGTTCCAGAGCCTCCGCTCCGCCTTGGTTAATCGGCGCATGTGATCAGCGGCGGTAGCCGGCCATGCGCTCGAGGCGGGCGACCCGCTCGGACGTGGGCGGGTGCGTGGAGAACAGGCGGCCGAAGCCGGAGCCGCTGAACGGGTTCGCGATCATCATGTGGGAGGCGGAGGTCAGGCGGCTGTTCTCGGGGAGCGGAAGCCTGCGGGCGCCCATCTCGATCTTGCGGAGCGCCGAGGCCAGGGCGAGCGGGTCGCCGGTGAGCCTGGCACCCGATTCGTCGGCCTGGAACTCCCTTGTCCGGGAGATCGCCATCTGCACCATCCCAGCCGCCACCGGTCCGAGCACCATCATCAGCAGCGCACCCACGAACCCTGGACCCTCGTCGTCGTCCGAGCCGCCGAAGAACACGGCCACGTAGCTGAGCCAGGTGATCATCGTAGCCAGCGCGCCGGCCACAGAGGAGACGAGGATATCCCGGTTGTATACGTGTGACAGCTCGTGCCCGATCACTCCGCGCAGCTCCGCCTCGTCGAGCAGCTTGGTCAGGCCGTACGTCACGCACACCGCGGCCTGGCGAGGGCTTCTACCCGTCGCGAACGCGTTCGGCTGCACCGTCGGCGAGATGTACAGGCGTGGCATCGGCTGGCGTGCCTCGGTGGAGAGCTCTCGCACGATCCGGTAGAGCATGGGCTGCTCGACCTCGCTGACCGGCCTGGCACGCATGGCCGAAAGAGCGATGCGGTCGGAGAAGAAGTAGGCGATGCCGTTGCTCGCCAGAGCCAGCACGAGCGCGATCTGCACACCGGCGCCGCCGCCCAACCACGCGCCCGCCGCGACAATCAGCGCCGACAGGCCGCCGAGCAGAACGGCGGTGCGCAGACCGTTGTGGTGCAAGGCTCCCCCCTTCGTGGTCTGGGTTCACCTGGTCCAACGATGATGACCCGGTCCTTCGTTCCCCAACCGTCCCTCGCTCGTATCGCGCCGTGCTCGATCGGGGGCGCAGCGCGACCTCCGAGGCTCGGTTTCTCTTCCTGCTCAGGGGTCCCAGACGGGTGCGGCTTTCTCCTGCGTCTGGTTCGGGCCCTAACCGAAGGCTGAGAAGGAGGTCATGTCCAGGACCAGCTGTGGGGCGATCGAGAACAGGACTGCCGCCACCAGGGCGAGGCCTATGGCCAGCCACGTCGCCGGAGGCGGCCGGTGCTGGGTTGGTGCCGTCGCTCCTGCCGGGGTGAAGAGGCGTGCCGTCCAGACGGCGTAGTAGTAGAGGCCGATCACGGTGTTGACGGCCATGATCAGTGCCAGCCAGCCCGAGCCACCTTCGATGATCTCGCGGAAGACGAACACCTTCGCGAAGAGCCCGGCCAGGCCCGGTGGGAGACCTGCCAGGCAGACCAGGCAGAACGCGAGCGCAAGCCCTGCCGCCGGGCGCCGGAACGCCAGGCCGCGGTAGTCGTCGAGCTCGTTGCGGGTGGCGGTTCTGGAGACGAGCATGACCACCGCGAACGCACCGAGGTTCATGGCGGCGTAGATGACCAGGTACGCCATGGAGGCGCCGATCGCCCCCGTGGCCACGGTCTCCGGGGGCACGGCCGAGGTGACCGCGGCGGCGGGCCCGGCCTGCGCCGTGGCCGTCACTGCCAGGGGCGCCAGGATGTAGCCGGACTGCGCGACGGAGGACCAGGCCAGCAGGCGTACGGCGGAGCGTTGGCGCATGGCGAGCAGATTGCCTGCGGTCATGGTCAACGCGGCGATGATCCCCACGATGGGCGCCCAGGTGGCGGCCTGCCCGGACAGTCCGGTGACCAGCACGAGAATCAGCCCCGCGAACCCGGCCGCCTTGGAGATCACCGAGAGCAGCGCGGCCACCGGGACGGGAGCACCCTGGTAGACGTCGGCTGCCCAGGAGTGGAACGGCACCGCGGCGATCTTGAAGGCGAACCCCGCCACCACCAGAACGACGCCGACCGTGCCGACGGCGGGGAGGTCCTGGCCGGTCGCCAGCGCCGCACTCTCCGCCACGCCGGGCGCCGGGGCCTGGCCGCTGAACACGGCCGCCAGGCGGGACAGGTAGACCGTGCCCGCGATGCCGTACAGAAGCGACACGCCGAACAGCATGACGGCCGTCGACACGACGGACACGACGAAGAGCTTCACGGCGGCCTCGGAGGAGCGGCCGTCGTACCGCTTCATCGCGGTGAGGGCGAAGACCGGGAGCGAGACCAGTTCGAGCGCCACCACGAGCATGATCAAGTCTCGGGACGCGGGCAGTGTCACCGCGCCGACGAGGGTGCAGAGGAGCAGGAAGTACCACTCTCCGACCGGGATGCCGCCGGCCACCAGCTCGGTCATCGACATCAGTACGATCACCACGGCCGCGACGAGCACCATGCCCGCGAACACCAGCGTGAACCGGTCCGCCACGAAGGAGCACAGCCGGGCAGGTCCAGCGAGGTCGGGTGGAACGCAGAAAGTCGACTGCGGCCGGCCACCCTTGATCGCCTGGGTGACGACGAGGCCCAAAGAGACTAGGACGCCTGCCAGCGTGACCAGTCCCAGCACGGTCTTCGTGCGGGGGCGAGCCGGGAGGAACGCGTCCAGCATCAGCACCAGCCCGGCCACCAGCGCGAGCGCCAACGGAGGCGCGATCACGAAATAATCGATCTGCTGGATCATGAGGCGGCTCCCAGCAGGGTCTGGACGGCCGGTGTGGTGAGCGACAGGAGGAGCCCGGGCCAGAGCCCGAAGAGCAGGATCAGGACCACCAGCGGCGTCCATGCCAGCAGCTCGTAGCTCCTGATGTCATCCATCACCCGTCGGGCGCCGCCCAAGGGCCCGCCATCCCTCCCGGACCCGGTATCGCCCGAAAGAGCGCCGCCGCGCGCGGATCCGGCATCGCCTAGGGGCTCGCCGCCGGCTGCCGGCTCGTGCACGTCGCCCGAGGGCACCGGCGCCGGGCTCGGCTCCAGGGTGGCCGTCGCAGAGCGCTTCTCCGGCGAGCCGAGAGGTACGACGGGGCGTTCGTCGGGGGTGATGCCCTCCCACGGCCCCCCGTCCGGCAGGACGTCCGCGCCTCCGCCAGGCGTTCGCACGCCGGCGTGTCCCCTGGTGACTTCCTGGGGCCGGCCATGGGTGACGCGGGACAGCATGACGACGAAGTACGCGGCCGTCAGGACCGCGCCCAGTCCCCCGATCACCATGTACGTCAGGAACAGCGCGCGCGGCAGTCCGTTCGCCGGTTGGAACGCCCCGAACAGCGCCAGCATCTCGCCCCAGAACCCGGCCAGCCCCGGCAGCCCCAGCGAGGCGATCGCCGCGAACGTGAGCACCGACCCCAGGCGCGGCAGCGTCCCCAGCATGCCGCCACCCAGCGAAGGCATGTCGGCGGTATGGTAGCGGTCCTTGATCGCGCCGGCCAGGAAGAACAGCAGGCCGGTGATCAGGCCGTGGGCGACGTTCGCGAAGAGGGCGCCGTTGATGCCCACCGGGGTCAGCGTGGCGAACCCCAGCAGGACGAAGCCCATGTGACCGACCGACGAGTAGGCGATCATGCGTTTGAGGTCGCGCTGGGCGAGGCAGGCCAGAGCGCCGTAGACGATGCCCACCACGGCGAACGCACCCAGCCACGGTGCCACCACCGCCGCCCCCTCGGGGAGGATGGGGATGGCGATCCTGGCGAAGCCGTACGTGCCCATCTTCAGCAGGACCCCGGCGAGCAGCACCGAGCCCGCGGTGGGGGCCTCCGTGTGGGCGTCGGGCAGCCATGTGTGCAGCGGCCACATGGGGGTCTTCACCGCCAGGCCGATGCCGATCGCCACGAACGCCAGGACCTGCACGGATCTGGGCATACCGGCGCCGTGGGCCGCGCTCAGCGCCTCGATGTCGAGCGTGCCGGTCTGTGCCCACACGAGCAGTAGGCCGAGGAGCATCACGACCGAGCCGAGCAGCGTGTACAGGATGAACTTGATCGACGCCGCCCTGCGCCCCTCGCCGCCCCAGATGCCGATCAGGAAGTACATCGGGACGAGGACGATCTCGAAGAACACGAAGAAGAGCAGCAGGTCGAGGGCGAGGAACGTACCGATCATGCCTACTTCGAGCACGAGCAGCGTGAACACCAGCGCCCTCGGCCTCGCCCTCACGAACTCCCGCCGCGCGCCGCCCCAGCACAGATAGACGAAGCACAGGAACGTCAGCAGGGCCGTCAGTGTGATCAGCGGCAGGGAGATCCCGTCGACGCCGAGGTGGAAGCGCAGGCCCAGTCCCGGGATCCACGGCCGGTCCACCTCGAACTGCAGCCGTGCGCCCTGGCCGTAGTCGAACGTCGCCGCCAGCAGGACGGCGAGCGCCAGCGTGAGGCCCGACAGGGCCAGCCCGTACGTGTGCAGCAGGGGGCGGAGCCGGTGCGGCGCGAGGAGGAGCAGGAGCGCCCCGAGCAACGGCACGGCCAGCAGCGCGACAGTAAGCCAGCCCATCATGCGAACACCACCGCCCCCACCGCGATCAGCAGGACACCGGCCAGCACGCCGCTCACGTAGAGCTGGACGTTGCCGTTCTGGGCCAGTCGTAGCACTCCGGACAATCCGCGCGCCGACTTGCCGGACCCGCGCACCGCCCCGTCCACGACCACGTCGTCCGTTCTGACCACGAGCCTGGACAGCGCCAGGATCGGGCGTACGAACAGCGTGGCGTAAAGGCCGTCCACGTAGAACGCTCGCTCGCACGGCGCCCTCAGCGGCCCCAGCAGCCGGGCCGGGTCCGCGACGGGGTCGCTGCGCCAGAACGCGTACACGATCCCGGCGCCCAGCACGGCCAGCACGACGCTGATGGCCGCCACACCGAGGTCCAGGTGCAGCTCCCCGGCGAAGCCCAGCAGCAGGGCGGGGACGGCGAGGATGATGACGGGCACGAGCATCGTGCGTGGGGCCTCGGTGACGTCCATGACGTGGGCCATGCCTGGCGCCGGCTCCGGGAGCGCCACGGCCCGCGCCTCGCCGAAGAACGTGCGCAGCCATGCCCTGGTGGCGTACGCGCCGGTGACGGCCACGGTGGCGAGCGCGCTCCCGTACAGGAGGAGGGCGGCCGCGTCCGTCAGGCTCCCCTTGGACAGGGCGCCGTCCATGGCCAGCAGGATGCCGTCCTTGCTGAAGAAACCGCTGGCCGGAGGGATGCCCATCAACGCGGCGAAACCTATCGTCATCGTCACGAACGTCACCGGCAGCTCGCGGCGCAGGCCCCCCATCTGGGTCATAAGGTTGGAGCCGACGTGGTGGATCACCGCGCCCGCGCAGAGGAACAACAGGGCCTTGAACGCGCCGTGCGTCAGCAGGTGGAAGATGGCCGCCGTGTCCGAGCCCGCGGCCAGACCGCCCGCCATGTACGCGAGCTGGCTGATCGTGGAGTAGGCGAGCACGCGTTTCAGGTCGTCCTGGGCCAGCGCGGCCAGGGCGGCGCCCAGCATGCCGAGGGCCGCGATGACGGCGAGCACGTCGAGCGTGGGCCTGGCGGCGAGGAACGCCGGGAACAGCCTGGCCACGATGAAGATTCCGGCGGCGACCATGGTGGCGGCATGGATCAGGGCGCTGATCGGCGTCGGGCCCGCCATCGCATCGGGGAGCCACGTGTGCAGCGGGACCTGCGCGCTCTTGCCGGCCACCCCGGCCAGGAGGAGCATCGTGGCGGTCACGAGCGTGGTCGTGGACATGTCCGGCACCTTCTCCAGCACGTCGCTGACGCGGAAGCTGCCCGCCGCCAGGCCGAGTACGAAGATGCCGAAGAGGAAACCGACGTCGCCCAGGCGGGTGACGAGGAACGCCTTGATCGCCGCGCGCGAATTGCTCCGGTCTTCCCACCAATGGCCGATGAGGAGGTACGAGCAGAGGCCCATGATCTCCCAGCCCACGTAGAGGACCAGGAGGTCGCCCGCGTAGACCACCAGGAGCATGGCGCTGGTGAACAGGCTGATGAACGCGCTGTAGGAGGGGTAGCGCGGGTCGTCTTTGAGGTAGCCGACCGAGTAGACCTGCACGGCCAGGGCGACGAGGGTCACCAGGACGCCGAGGATGCTCGACAGGTTGTCGGCCTGCAGGATGAGCGTGATCGGGATGCCGCCGGTGACGATCGTGCCGTACGTCTGGCCTGTGGGTGGGGAGGTGGTGACGCCGTTGAGGAAGGCGAAGCCCGGACCCCAGGCGAGCCAGGCGGCGAGGACCGCTGAAACGGCTGTCGGGAGGACGGCGATCCAGGCTGCCCTGCTGTTGGCCCGCTCGTCCGGGCCGGAGGGACGCCGGTGGGGCCGGCGGGAGAGCAGCAGGCCCGCGGCCGCGGCCACGAAGGGCAGGAGCACGGCGATGAGCGGGAACGTCGTCATAGCCTGCCACCTCGCTTGACGGGCTGCTCGCCGCCGCGGCCGCCTTCGCTTTGTGCCCGTTCTGATGGGGCTGTTCGGTCGTGGTTGTGCTCGTTGCGCTCGCCCGTGGCGCGCGGACGGCCCTCGATCGGCTCGCCCGCATCGTTGAGCAGTCTGGCAGGCTCCGACGTACGTTCCTGGGCGTCGGCGTGGCTGCGTACCGGTGCCGTCGGAGAGGACGGGGGGTCGTCGGCGGGCTCGGCGAGGTCGCGGAGGAGGTCTATGTCGACGGTGCGGCGGTTGCGGAAGAGCGCCAGCACGATCGCCAGGCCCAGACCCACTTCGGCGGCTGCAATGACGATGACGAAGAGGGTGAGGACCTGGCCGCTGTGCAGGCGGTCGCCCAGCCACACGTCGAACGCGACCAGGTTGAGGTTGACGGCGTTGAGCATCAACTCGACCGACATCAGCACGAGGATCGTGTTGCGCCGGGCGAGCACGCCGTAGACGCCGACAGAGAAGAGCAGCGCGGAGACGACCGCCGGGTAGACGATGTGCACTAATGACCCCCGGTCTGATCGGGCGGCGGATTACCCCCGGTCCCGTCGGGCACCGCGTCGCCGGATTGGCCGGCTGTCGAGCGGTGCCCTGTCTCGGGGGGTGGTGCGCTTGCTCCCGTTCGGTCGCCTGGCGAGTTGCCGCCGGTCCGGTCAGGTGGTGAGCCTCCAGGGATATCGGTGCGGGACAGTACGATGGCGCCGATCAGGGCGGCGAGCAGGAGCACCGACAGGGCCTCGAACGGCAGCACCCAGGTGGCGAACACGCTGGCGCCCAGCTCCTTTGCCGCCCCTGAGCCGGGGCGCAGCGGTGTGTACGCCGTGCGGAATCCGTCGATCACTACCGTGACGAGGGTCGCTGCCGTTGCCACTGCCACCAGGGCTGAGACGAGGCGGTTGCCGCTGTCGAGGTCTGTGGACCGGCCGATGGGAGCGCGGGTGAGCATGATGCCGAACAGCAGCAGCACGACCACCGCGCCCACGTAGATCAGCACCTGGACCCAGGCGACGAACTCGGCGGTCAGAACGAGATAGCCGCCTGCCAGGGCGCCGAAACAGACCACGAGCCAGAGGGCGGCGTGGACGAGTTGTTTGGTCGTGACGACAAGCAGCGCCGATCCAACCGCTACCGCGCCCAGCAGCAAGAACACGATCTCTTGCCCGGTGGGTGACAGGTAGGAGGGCACTGCCTCGGTCACGACTCCTCCTCGGACTCCCCTGTTTCGTCAGGACCGAGCCGCCCGGGTGGTCGGATGGACCGTGGATCGGCCATCCTGCGTCTGCGGGGGCTCGTGGCAGAAGTTTGCTGCTCCGGCTCGGGCTCCGGTTGCGCTGCGCCCGAGGCTGTGGACAACTTTTCTGGGGACGGCTGGTCTGTGGATGAAGCCGTGCCCGGGGGTGGCTGCTCGGCGGAAGGGCTGGGGGTCGGCTCGCCCGGTGAGGCGGAGCGGCTGGGCGGCCGGCCCTCGGCGGAGGATGTGGGGGTCTCGTGCTCAGAGGAGGACGGGAGGGCGCCTGGAGGACGGATTCCCCGTACGTTCTGCATCGGCCGGCGTGGGCGTCCGCGGCCGCCCTGAGGGCCTGAAGGGGTGGCAGGACCCGGTTCGGGGGCGTCTGCGGCGGGCCCCGCATCCTGGGCAGCGGTCTCGGCCGGAGAAGGGCCGGCCTTGGGCATCGTCTCACCAGTGCCTGCCGTGGGCCCCCCAGTGTCTGGAGTGGGCTGCGTGCCTGCAGTGCCTGTGGCGCCTTGCGTTTCCGGTGACGCGGTCGCGCTTTCCCGCTCTTCCGCTTCTGGCGTGGGTTCTGGTTCTCGCGTGCTGGTTGTGGGCCGCGGGGTCCTTGTGGAAGGACGGTCTGCCGTACCCGATGGTGGGGCTTGGGTGGGCTTGGCGGCTCCTGGCGTGCGGGCGGCCGCGGGGCGGCGGGGGGCGGCGGTGAGTTCCTTGGGGGGTTCGGCGCCTGGGTCGTGGGCCGGAGGTGGAGGGACCGTCTGGGTCCAGGCGGCCAGCTTGTCCTTTTCGTGGATGAGGTTGCGGATGTCGCCTTCCGCGTACTCGAACTCCGGGGACCAGAAGAGGGCGTCGAAGGGGCACACCTCGATGCAGATGCCGCAGTACATGCACAACGAGAAGTCGATGGCGAAGCGGTCGAGGACGTTGCGCTGGCGGGGGCGGCCGCCCTCAGGGGCCGGGATGGTCTCCTTGTGGGAGTCGATGTAGATGCACCAGTCGGGGCACTCTCGGGCACAGAGCATGCAAGAGGTGCAGTTTTCCTCGACCAGGGCGATGACGCCTCGGCTTCGGGGTGGGAGGGCAGGTTTGACCTCGGGATACTGCTGCGTCACAGATTTGCGCAGCATGTGGCGAAGGGTGATGGATAGCCCTTTTGCCAGTCCGACTCCCGGTATCCGCGCCATGTTCAACATCATGACCCAACTCGCCTCGCAGGTGAACGAGTGGGGGCGTTGTCCCCAGCTTTTCCACAGTCATCCACAGGTTAGCGGGAGGTTATCCACAAGCTGTGCGCATGCCCGGTATGAACCGTGGCGGGGCGATAGTCTCTCGGCCATGCAGCAGAGCCATCAGGTCCGTCCCGGTGGCGGGGCGTGGGCGGCCGCCGTCGTGTGGGCCTGCCTACCCTTGTTCACGTGCGGGCTGGCGACCCCGTTCACGATCGGGTTCGCGGCGTTCTGGCTGCGGAGCATCTGGCAGGTCTTCGCGGCTTCCGCTTATCTGGTCTGCATCGGCTCGTTCGTGATCGCGGCGCTGGCGTACGAGACCTTCGAGGACATTCCTCAGCCGCTGTCCGGGCTGGCCTCGCTCGGGCTGGTGGTCAGCTGGATCGGCGGGGTCATCCATTCGGGAATCCTGGTGCCCGCCATGGCGCGGGCGCGGCGTTGGGCGGCTCTCGGGGGGCCGATGCGCCAGCCGCACATGGATCTGCATCAGCGGACCACGGCACCCTCCAATCAGCAGCGTCATCAGCAGTTCGAGTCCTACCAGCGGCAGCCCGGAGCGCCCGCGTCCCATCCGCGGCGGGCCGGGCAACCCGAGTCCTATCGGCGGCGGCCCGGAGAGTCTGAGCCCTACCGGCGGCCTTCTGGAGAGCACGGATCTCATCAGCGGCGTCCCGGGGAGCCTGAGTGGATCGGGCATTATCGGGTGCTCCAGTCGCTCGGGCGCGGGGGCCAAGGGGCGGTTTATCTGGCTGCCGCGCCCAATGGGGCGCGGGTGGCGGTCAAGGTGCTGCACGATCTCGTCGATGAGACGGCGCGGGCCAGGTTCGCGCGGGAGGTGGACGTGGCTCGGCGAGTGGCGACGTTTTCCACAGCCCGCGTGCTCGACGTGAACATCTCCGGGCAGCATGCCTACATCGTCAGCGAATACGTGGAGGGGCCCTCGCTGGAGCAGCTCGTCAAGAAGCACGGGCCGCGCGACGAGGACAGTCTGACCCGGCTGGCGTTATCCACAGCCGGGGCGCTGGCGGCCATCCACAAGGCGGGGATCGTGCATCGTGATTTCAAGCCGAGCAATGTGCTGATCGGGAACGACGGGCCTCGCGTGATCGACTTCGGGATCGCCCGGGCGCTCGATCAGGTGACGATGATGACGTCGGGGAAGATGGTCGGGACGCCGCCGTACATGTCGCCTGAGCAGTTGACCGGGGAGGCTGTCGGTCCGGCTTCCGATGTGTTCAGCTGGGCTGTGACGATCATGTTCGCGGCCACGGGGAGGCCGGCGTTCGGGGAGGACACCGTGCCTGCCGTGTTCAACCGGGTGCTCACCTTTCACCCGGACTTATCGCCGTTGCCGCCTGCGCTGCGGGGAGTTGTGGGGACGTGCCTGAACAAGCGTCCCGAGGATCGGCCTTCTGCTTCTGATGCGATGCTGGCGATCGTGCATTGAGCGATTCCCGGAGTTCCGGAGTCGGTCCCGGGTCCTGGGGCTGGTGGGTGTTGTGAGTGAGAGGCTCCCTGCCGGCGCCGTTGTCCGAGTCGGGGCTCATGGGTTGATCGTGGCGCTGGGGTCGGTGTGAGTGGCGGTGGGGTTCGGTGAGTGGCGCTGGGGTTGCATCGGTGGCGCTTGGAACTCCTGAGAGCAATGATCAGTGCTGTGCGCTGAGGGCTCGCGCGACCGTAAGGCTGTCCTCGTAGATGTGGTAGCGGGTGATGAGCCCGTCTTCGACGGTGAGGTGTAGCGCGAACGGTGAGGTGTACGCGATACCGCCGGCTCGTACCGTCTGCACGATCTCTCCAAATACGACGGCGTGTGTCCCGTCGACCAGGATTTGCCTCACCGACGTGCCGTTCAGCTCGGGCACGTGATGGGCCTCCAGTGACCGGAAATGGTCCGTCACGTCGGCGCGGCTGGACCGGGGCCGGATCCACGGCACCGCTGGATGCCCCTCAGCGGGCCAGTCGAGCTGCCAGTCGATCGGCTCGGCGAACAACTCCGCGGTGCGACGGTGATCGCCCTCGGCCATCCTGCGCAGCAGCTCTTCCACGACGTCACGGGTGTCACTACTCATGCCGCAAACTCTTTCGGTCCGCGGCACGAGTCGTCGATTACCACCGAGGTAAGGGCAGAACCCGCCGAAGTCTTGCTTCCTGTGGTTTTCCGCAGGACGAGTGGGCGGAGCACCGCATTCTGCCATGACTTGTCCGTCCCTAGCGTTGAGCCCATGATGCAGACGCTGATGAACGTGCTGGTAGCGGTGACCGTTGCGGCGGGGGGCCAAGGAGACGGTGTACGCCCCGAACTGGAGAAGATCGTGGAGGGCAAGGGGGCGACAGCCGCTCTGGCGCGGGTCTCCGACGGCCCCCGGGCCTGGTCCGGCGCCGTGGGAGTGCGCGATCTCGAGCGCGGTGGGCGGCCCTCGCCCAACGGTTACTTCCGGATCGGGAGCGTCACCAAGACATTCGTGGCGACCGTGGTGCTCCAGCTCGTGGACGAGGGCAAGGTGCGGCTCGACGATCCCATCGACCGGCACCTGCCGGGCCTGGTACCAAATGGGGAGCGCATCACGGTACGTCAGCTCCTCAACCACACCAGCCATCTGTACGACTACATGAGTGAGCCGGGATACTCGACCAACCGGTGGCGCGGAGATGCGCGGTTTCGCTCCTATCAGCCGCGCGAACTGCTCAAAGTGGCCTTCGCCAAGAAGCTCCCCCATGACGGCACGTGGCACTACTCCAACACCAACTACGTGGTGCTCGGGCTGCTGGTTGAGAAGCTGACCGGCAGGGCCTACGGGGAGGAGGTCACGCGCCGCATTCTGCGCCCGCTGGGACTGCGCCACACGATCGTGCCGGGCGACCGGGCGGGGGTGCCGTCGCCGCATGCCAACGGGTACGAGCCGGTGCCTCACCTGGTGGATGCGACGCGGATGAACCCCTCGCTCGACTGGGCGGCGGGCGAGATGATCTCGACCACGGCGGACCTGGAGCGGTTCATGTCCGCCTTGCTGAGCGGCAAGCTGACCAGCGCCGCATCACTGCGGGCCATGCGCACGACCGTGGAGACAGGAGCCGGATTCGCCTATGGCCTCGGCCTGCAAGCGTACACGCTGCCGTGCGGCAGGGTGTGGGGGCACAGCGGTGAGCTGATCGGGTACCTGACGTTCGCGTTCCGCTCGGACTCGGGCAAGTCGATGACGATGTCGATCAACCCCTCGACCCGCAACCCGTCCACCGAGGAAGTCATGAGCATCGCCACCAAGGCGTTCTGCGGGGCGTCAGGCTGAGGACCTTCCCAGAACCGGTCCGGCGACGACCTGATCGCGTGCCGCACTACACCGGATCCCCCAGCGGCTGCGCAGCCGTCGGAAAGGTCTGCTCGACGACCTAGGCCGAACCCGTGTTCGGTGCCGCGGTGGGCGATCGGGCGGCCGGGTCCGCAGCGGGCGGTACTGACGCGTTAAGGGGTGGCCTCGGCGGCGGCCTTGGTGAGGTCGAGGTACTCCTCGCGTGACACGCTGTGTACGGCCAGGAAGAGGTCGTGACGTTCCGCGAAGCGGTGCGCGCCCTCCGGGGACCAATGGCCCGGGAAATGGTGGAGGGGGCGGCAGGGGCGGTCCAGGATGAACAGGCCGGTCAGGTCCTCATATCGGTAGATGAGGAGACCGAAGGCTTCGCCCGGGGATTCGCCCATGGGCAGGGTGGTCGCGAGGTCGAGGCCTTGGAATATCTGGAGTCTGTTGGAGGAGGCGCCTTTGAGGGCTGAACCGCTCGCTGAAAGCAGGAGCGTGCCTCTTCTTACCTGCCGGCGGTGGACCCTTGCGAAGACGGGGCGTAGGACCAGCAGCGCAGGGCTGAAGGCCACCATCAGCCATTTGGCTTCGAGAATGTCCAGCAGAAATCGGCCTATTGAGGAGAGGCCGCGCCAGGCGCTCCACATTCCCAGGGACGCCAGGTAGGCCATTAGCCCTATGCCGATGACTCCCGCGCAAATGGCCACCGGCTTGCGCCATTTGGCCGGCGAGGGCGGCGGGAGGCCGCGGACGCGCTGCCAGCCGGGGGCGCGGCCCGCCAGGACCGCACGTACGCGAGCCGGGAAGTGGGAGCGGGCGTCCACGAGCGGGATGCCGGCCACATGGGCGAAGTGCGCCAGGTCGGGGCCATACCAGTCGCCTGGCAGGTCGAGCAGGACCAGGCCGTCCGCGTCCAGGGCCGCCACGCCGTGGACGATCTGAGTTTCGCCCTTCTTGCCGCTGGTTTGCCGGTGGCAGTCGTAGCGGTAGAGGCTGGCGGGTGTCACGCGTACGGAATGGCCCGAGGCACCGTCGGTGACGGTAAGAGTTCGGCCGTCCGACGTCAGGACGGTTTGCGGGCAGCGGCCGCCTTTTGTCGCGCCTGCTAATGGAACGAGTTGATTCAACGGTCATCCCCCAGAGGCCCCCTGTGCAGGTATGACGAATAAGGGAAACGTAAAGTTTCCACACACGACGCGGGTCTAGATGAGGACTTTGATGACGCCGGTCAGCGCCAATTGAGCCAGGGCCAGGGGGACCAGGACGGCCCACGCGAGTTTCTGGAGCTGGTCCTCGCGGAGCCGGGGGTACGTGACGCGCAGCCAGATCACGACGAACGACAGCAGGAAGACCTTGACCAGGGTCCACAGCCAGCCCGGGAGGAACGGGCCGTGCCAGCCGCCCAGGAACAGGACGGTGGTCAGGAACGACAGGACCACGATCCCGACGTACTCGGAGAGCATGAACAGCGCGAAGCGCATGCCTGTGTACTCGGTCATCGGGCCCATGATGATCTCGGACTCGGCGATCGGCATGTCGAACGGAGGACGGCGCAGCTCAGCCAGCCCGGCCAGGAAGAAGACGACGCCGCCGACCGCCTGCCACGGCAACCACCACCACTGCCATGCCTCGACGATGCCGGGGATCGACAGCGTGCCCGCAGCCATCGCGACGGAGGAGGCCGCCAGCACGAGCGGCAGCTCGTACGACATGAGCTGGGCGGCCGAACGCATGCCGCCGAGCACCGAATATTTGTTGCCCGAAGCCCAGCCGGCCATGATCGAGCCCAGGACGCCGATGCCCATGACGGCGAGGACGAAGAAGAGGCCGAGGTCGAGGTTCACGGCGACGCGGCCGCGGTCGATGGGGATGGCGATCAGCACGACCAGGTACGGGACGAGCGCCACGCCGGGGGCGATCATGAAGATGCGGCGGTCGGCCGCGGCCGGGATGACATCCTCCTTCTGCGCGAACTTGACCCCGTCGGCGATGAGCTGCGCCCAGCCGTGGAAGCGCCCCGCGTACATGGGGCCCAGCCGCGACTGCATGTGAGCCATGACCTTGTGCTCGGTCTGCCCGATGATCAGCGGCAGCACCAGGAACACGATGAGGATGACGACGAAGCTCAGCACCACTTCAAGCATCGGGCGGCCCCCAGTCGGCTGGGACTCCTGGTGGAAGCGTCTTGCGGCGGCTCGGGGCGCCATGTCCCGATTCGCCGGGCTCCTTGGCGCCGGGCCACGCCTTGGCCACGCGGGCGGCGAGGATGAAATCCTTGCGGAGCGGGTGGCCCTCGAAGCCGTCAGGCAGGAGAAGCGGCACGAGGTTGGGGTGGTCGTCGAAGATCACGCCGAACATCTCGTACGTCTCGCGCTCGTGCCAGTTCGCGCCCCGGTAGACACCTACCGCGCTGGGGAGGTGGGGGTTCTCACGCGGGACGCGGGTGCGGAGCAGCAGGCGTTCGCCGGCGGCCGGGTTGTAGACGTGGGCCACGACGACGAAGGAGTCCGGTGGGTCGTCGACGCCGGTCAGCCAGTCGAAGAACGCGTAGCCGAGGTCGTCCCGGACGTAGGTCAGGAGCTCTGTCCAGTCGGTGGGCGCCACGTCGACCGTGGTGTCGCCGTACGACTCCGAGATCTCGGCGCGGTCGCCGCCGAACCGCTCCGAAAGCCGGCGGGCCGGGCGGGCGGCGGGGTCCTCCGGGTTCACGCGTCCTCCGCGTGAGAGCGGGACCACACGTAGCGGTCGCTGAGCTTCTCTCCGGCGATCTTCTCCTGGAGCTTCATGATGCCGTAAAGGAGAGCCTCGGGCCGGGGCGGGCAGCCAGGAACATAGACGTCAACCGGGATGATCTGGTCAACCCCGTTGGTCACGCAATAGGAGTCCCAGTACGGGCCGCCGGTGTTGGAGCAGGCGCCGAACGAGATGACGTACTTCGGGTCGGGCATCTGCTCGTAGAGGCGCTTCACGGCTGGGGCCATCTTGTCGGTGACCGTGCCCGAGACGATCATCAGGTCGGCCTGGCGCGGGCCGTTCGCGAACGGGATCACGCCGAACCTGATGAAGTCGTGCCTGCTCGTCGAGGTCGCGATGAACTCGATGGCGCAGCAGGCCAGCCCGAAGTTGAACACCCACAGCGAATAGCGCCTCCCCCAGTTGAGCACGAAGCGCATCGGCTTGGGCGCCAACCTGGAGACGGGGCCCACCGTGGGCATCGGGAGATTCGTTGCTGCCATACTGTCCATTCTTACGCGAATCGCAGGTCAGGCAAAGGAAAGCACGCTAGGTCCAGGTGAGTACGCGCTTGCGCCAGGCGTACAGGATGCCCAGGGCGATGAAGCCCAGGAAGACGAACATCTCCACGAGCGTCGTCAGCCCGTAGCCTGGGGCGTCGAAGACCGTGGCCCACGGGAACAGGAAGACGGCGTCCACCGCGAACACCACGTACAGGTACGTGAAGACGTAGTAGCGGACCTGCGACTGCGCCCAGCCCTCACCGACCGGGTCGACCCCGCACTCGTACGTGGTCAGCTTCTCCGGGGTCGGACGGGTCGGGCGGAGGAGGCGGTTGGCCATCAGGGCTCCGGCCACGATGGCGACGCCTATGGCGAGTAGCGCGGCGACGAGTACATATGACCCGAAATAGCCGTCCATGCCGTGATCGTAACCCGACACACCATGGGCAAACACCCCACACGGAGTTACGCCCGCAAGCTGGGGCGGAGTCGGGGTTCCCGAGCACATGACCCGGGCCGGAAGCTATGGGCGGGATGGGGCCGTGAAGTGGTCAAAGTTTGAAGGCGTCTTGGCCTCGTTACCCAGCGCAGTCAAAGCCTCGGGAGTGATCATGCCAAAACGAGGTAAACAGGAAGATCGCCGACATACCCTGACATCCATGTATAAAAAGCGATTCTTCTCCGGAATCGCTCTGCTGGCCCTCTCGGCCTCCGGCTGCGGGCTGGCCACCTCTCCCGAGAGGAACGTCGTGGTCCCGGCAGAGCCGACGATGATCGACTTTGTCGATCCCTCGTCCATCGCCGGCCTGTCCACCAGAACGCTGACCGAGGGCCACTCCACCCGCGGCAGATACGTGCACATCAACTACCCCGAGCTCAAGAACGCCCCCGCGCTGAACGAAACCCTGCGCACCCAGGCCGAGCAGCAGTGGCGCGAATTCCGCGGACGGACCACGGACCCCTACGCCTACCCGCGGCCCGAGCTGAACGTGGAATGGCAGCTGGCCGCCGCCTCCTCCCAGGCGATCGCGGTACGGCTGCGCACCGGCATGTTCCTGGGCGCGAGCTGGGGCAACTCCACCCGTACGTACTGGTTCGACCCTCGTGACGGCAAGGCCGTGGAGTCCAGCGGGCTGCTCGACGGCAAGAACGCCCTGAACCGCCTCGCGGGACTGGTGAGGGAGCAGCTCAAGACGCGCGGGTCGCAGGTCGAGCGGGACGGGGTGACGGCGCGGGGCGACCAGTTCGACTCGATGGCCTTCAACCGGGGCGGAGACCTGGTGGTCGAGTTCGACGACTGCCAGATCGGGCCGTGCTCGCTGGGACGGCTGGCCGTGGCGGTCCCGGAGCGGCAGGTACGGCCGCTGCTGTCCGTGTTCGGGCGGCGGGCCCAGGAAAGCGTGGAAGGGCGGGCGCCGCTCGGCACGCCGGAGACGCCGTACGAGATGGCGCCGGGGACGATGCCCCCGTCGTCCGCGAGCATCCCGCCGGCTGCCAGCAACCGGGCCGGGACCGTGGACTGCGCCAAGGCCAAGTGCGTGGCGTTGACGTTCGACGACGGGCCTGGCCCTTATACCGGCAGGTTGCTCGACATTCTGCGGGAAAGTCGGGCGAGGGCCACGTTCTTCACGGTCGGCGTCAATGCCGCCGCCCAACCCGAGCTGATCAGAAGGATGAGCGCCGAAGGGCATCTGGTCGGCAACCACAGCTGGGCGCACAAGGACCTGTCGAAGCAGGCGCCCAGCAAGATCGTCGACTCCGTCGGGCACACCGAGGCCGCGATCGAGGCCGCCATCGGGCAGAAACCGACGCTTCTGCGTCCGCCGTACGGGGCCGTGAGCCAGGTCCTGCGCGACGTCGCAGCCCAGAGGGGGATCTCGCTGGTCAACTGGGATGTCGACACCAAGGATCAGCTCGAAGAGAAAGCCGGCGACATCGTGGACCTTGCCGTGCGTCAGGCGCATCCAGGTGCGATCATTCTCATGCACGACATCCACCGGGAATCCGTTGACGCGGTTCCGGACATCCTCGAAAGGCTGCGCGGGAAGGGTTACAGCTTCGTCACCGTTCCTGAGTTGTACGGCTCGACAGGGATGCAGGCCGGACGC
The DNA here is from genome assembly GCF_040659615.1 of Nonomuraea sp. NPDC049784. Taxonomy (NCBI): domain Bacteria; kingdom Bacillati; phylum Actinomycetota; class Actinomycetes; order Streptosporangiales; family Streptosporangiaceae; genus Nonomuraea; species Nonomuraea sp. NPDC049784. The sequence goes on along the minus strand of NZ_JBFAMX010000021.1, from coordinate 33,021 downwards.
CTCTACAGGTCGGGGAACGAGCTGCCGGGTAAGCAGCCCCTGACGTAACACACGTGTTGGGGGGACGTATAGTTGGCGTTCGTGACCCGAACCGCCCTCTTCGCCCGCCTGCATGTCGACCTCTGCAGGCTCGCGTCCGGGCTGTGTCGTCGTTCTCCCGCCTCAAACTGACGCCGACCGCGTTTACCCGCTCTTTGCGGGATGCAAACGCGTGACCTTCCGAGGATCTAGCATGGAAACAGAGAACGCGCCCAAGGCAACGCGCATTGGCGCGTCGAGGAGGACTGAGCTGTGACCGAGCGTAGCGAGGGCGCCAATGAGCACAGTCGAGCTTCGTTCATAGCGCCGGTGAAGGAGGCGCTGTGAACAAGCAGGTCCAGCAGCTCGACCGCGTGATCATCAGATTCGCCGGAGACTCCGGCGATGGCATGCAGCTCACCGGCGACCGCTTTACCGCGGGCACGGCGGAGTTCGGCAACGACCTGTCGACGCTCCCCAACTTCCCCGCCGAGATCCGCGCGCCCGCAGGCACTCTGCCCGGCGTGTCAAGCTTCCAGCTGCACTTCGCCGACCACGACATCCTCACCCCCGGCGACGCGCCGAACGTGCTCGTGGCCATGAACCCGGCGGCGCTCAAGGCCAACCTGGGTGACCTGCCCAGGGGCGCGGATATCATCGCGAACACCGACGAGTTCACCAAGCGCAACCTGCAGAAGGTCGGCTACGACGCCAACCCGCTGGAGGACGAGTCGCTCAGCGAGTGGCACGTGCACGCGGTGCCGCTGACCTCCCTCACCGTCAAGGCTCTCGAGGGCTTCGAGCTGTCCAAGAAGGACGCCGAGCGCTCGAAGAACATGTTCGCCCTGGGCCTGCTCAGCTGGCTGTACCACCGGCCGACCGAGCACACCATCACTTTCCTCGAGCAGAAGTTCGCGAAGAAGCCCGACATCGCCAAGGCCAACATCGCGGCCTTCCAGGCCGGGTGGAACTACGGCGAGACCACCGAGTCCTTCTCCGTCTCGTACGAGGTCAAGCCCGCCAGGCTCGCCCCTGGCGTTTATCGCAATATTTCCGGCAATCAGGCCCTGGCGTACGGTCTGATCGCCGCCAGCGTGCAGTCCAAGCTGCCGCTGTTCCTGGGCTCGTACCCGATCACCCCGGCCAGCGACATCCTGCACGAGCTGAGCAAGCACAAGCGGTTCGGCATCCGCACCTTCCAGGCCGAGGACGAGATCGCCGGCGTCGGCGCGGCGCTCGGGGCCGCGTTCGGCGGTGCGCTGGGCGTGACCACCACCTCCGGCCCCGGCGTGGCGCTGAAGGCCGAGACGGTCGGCCTGGCGGTCACCACCGAGCTGCCGCTGATCATCGTGGACGTGCAGCGGGCCGGGCCCAGCACCGGCATGCCGACCAAGACCGAGCAGACCGACCTGCTGATGGCCATGTTCGGCCGCAACGGCGAGTCGCCGGTGCCGATCGTGGCGCCGATGTCGCCGAGCGACTGCTTCGACGCGGCCGTCGAGGCTGCCAGGATCGCCATCAAGTACCGCACTCCGGTCATGCTGCTCTCGGACGGCTACCTGGCCAACGGCTCGGAGCCCTGGCGGCTGCCTGAAGTTTCCGACTTGCCGGACATTTCGCAGCCTTTCACCAGCGCCCCGAACGGCGCCGACGGCGAGTTCCTGCCGTACAAGCGCGACACCGAGACGCTGGCCCGCCCCTGGGCCATCCCCGGCACGCCGGGCCTCGAGCACCGCATCGGCGGCATCGAGAAGGCCGACGGCACCGGCAACATCTCCTACGACCCGAACAACCACGACCTGATGGTCCGCACGCGGGCCGCCAAGATCGCCGGGATCGCCGTTCCCACGCTGGAGGTCGACGACCCGGACGGCGACGCGAACGTGCTGGTCATCGGGTGGGGTTCGACGTACGGGCCGATCGCCGCGGCCGTCCGGCGGATCAGGAAGAGCGGCGGCAAGGTCGCCCAGGCCCACCTGCGCCACCTCAACCCGCTCCCCGCCAACACCGGCGAGGTCCTCAAGCGCTACGACAGGGTGCTGCTGCCCGAGATCAACCTCGGTCAGCTCGCCCTGCTGCTGCGGGCCCGCTACCTCGTCGACGTGATCAGCTACAACCGTGTGCGCGGGCTCCCGTTCAAGGCGGAGGAGCTGGCCGGAGTCATCCAGGACGTGATCGACAATGACTGAGCTCTTGAACGGGAAGGGCCTGTCGCTCGTTCCCAAGACCGACGTGAAGCAGAGCCTGAAGGACTTCAAGTCCGACCAGGAAGTGCGCTGGTGCCCGGGCTGCGGCGACTACGCGATCCTGGCGGCGGTGCAGAGCTTCCTGCCGGAGCTGGGGCTCAAGCGCGAGAACATCGTGTTCGTCTCGGGCATCGGCTGCTCGTCGCGGTTCCCGTACTACCTCAACACGTACGGGTTCCACTCGATCCACGGGCGCGCGCCCGCCATCGCGACGGGGCTGGCCGCCTCCCGGCCCGACCTGAGCGTGTGGGTGATCACCGGTGACGGCGACGCGCTGTCGATCGGCGGCAATCACCTGATCCACGCGCTGCGGCGCAACGTCAACCTGAACATCCTGCTGTTCAACAACAGGATCTACGGGCTGACCAAGGGCCAGTACTCTCCCACCTCTGAGGTCGGCAAGATCACCAAGTCGACGCCGATGGGGTCGCTGGACAAGCCGTTCAACCCGATCTCGCTGGCCATCGGCGCCGAGGCGTCGTTCGTGGCCCGCACCATCGACTCCGACCGCAAGCACCTGCAGTCGGTGCTGCGCGAGGCCACCGCGCACCGCGGCACGTCGCTGGTGGAGATCTACCAAAACTGCAACATCTTCAACGACAACGCGTTCGAGCAGCTCAAGGACCCCGGCGTCCGCGACGACATCACGCTGCGCCTGGAGCACGACCAGCCGATCGTGAGCGCCTCCAAGGCCGTCGTGCGCGCGGCGAACGGCGGCATCGAGGTCGTGGCGCGTGGCAGCGTGAGCGAGGACCAGATCCTCGTGCACGACGCGCACAACCCCGACCCGTCGGTGGCCTTCGCGCTCAGCAGGCTCGACGAGCCGGCGTTCGAGCACGTGCCGATCGGGATCTTCCGGCAGGTCGACCGGCCGGCGTACGACGTGCTGATGGCCGAGCAGCTCGAGGAGGCCGTCGCGCAGAAGGGTCCCGGCGACCTGAGCGAGCTGCTCATGGGTGGAGACACCTGGCGTATCGGCTAGTTGATGATTAGATGGAGCCGTCGGCCCGAACGGCTCCATCCCCCCACGGAGCGGCGAACGTTTAGGCCCGAGAGCGGTAGCTCGCGTGACCAGCGAGGGCCAAGTGAGCGCGACCATTCAACACGGAGGTCAATCCACGATGTCGTATTGGCCGGAGACCGTGGTGCTGGTGACAGGGGCGGCCGGATTCATCGGCTCGCATCTGGTGACGCGCTTACGAGCGCTCGGCGCTCAGGTGCACGCCGTCAGCCGCCGCCCCCAGCAGGCTCGTCACGGCGAGGTCTGGCACGTGGCTCATCTCAACGACGCCGGCGCGACGACACGGCTTTTCCGGTCGGTACGGCCCAGCCTCCTCTTCCACCTCGCCGGCGAAGTCACTGGTTCGAGAGGTGATGAGGTCCTCCGCACCACCCTGGAGAGCAACGTCATAGGCGGGGTCAACGCGCTGGCCGCCGCCCACGAATGCGGCGTCAAGACCGTCTTCACCGGCTCCATCGAGGAGCCGCGCCCGGGCAACGACCAGGCCCCGCCGTCGTCGGCCTACGCGATGTCCAAGTGGGCCGCCACCGGCTACGCGCAGCTCTACCATCGGCTCTGGGATCTGCCCGTCACCGTGCTGCGCCCCAGCATGGTCTACGGGCCGGCCCAGCCCGACATCACCAAGCTCGTGCCCTACGTGACACTCTGCCTCCTGCAGGGCCGGCGTCCCCGGCTTACCAAGGCCACCAAGCTCGCCGACTGGATCTACGTCGACGATGTCGTCGACGCGTTCGTCCTGGCGGGAGAGTCGGATAAAGCGACCGGACACACTCTCGATATCGGGACCGGTCTCAAGACCCCGGCCCATGGGATCGTCGAGAGGCTTTATCGGATCATCGGTGCGAGCACGCCACCCGAATTCGGAACGGCCCCCGATCGCCCGCACGATATTACGCAGGTGGGCGACATCACGCCTGCCGCGGACCGGCTCGGCTGGCGCCCTGTCACGGAATTGGACGAGGGGTTGCGCCGAACTGTCGATTGGTATCGATCGCAAGAATGTCACAAAGAATCGCACGCTTAGCCGCGTAGGCAGAATTCTGGGAGCATAGGGGTACTTATCTGGCCGGAGGAGCCCCTTTATGAGCCGTCTGAATGCCCTGCGCAGTCGTTTCGTGGACGCTCCGGACTCACTGGGAGCCAAGGCACGGGCGCGAAGGTGGCAGTGGTTCGCCGACCGGTTCCCGGACCTCGACCAGATGAACGTCCTCGACCTCGGCGGTACGGCCGGGGCCTGGATGCGCGCTCCGGTGAGGCCGGCGCACGTACACATCGTCAACCTCGAGCAGCCGCCCACCGACCTGCCGGCGTGGCTGCGAGCCGATGTCGCCGACGCCTGCGACCTCCCGCCCGCGATCCGTGGCGCACAGTACGACCTGGTGTTCTCCAACGCGGTGATCGAACATGTCGGCGGGCACCAGCGCCGGCAGCAGTTCGCCGACACCGTGCACGAGCTGGCCGAGCGGCACTGGGTGCAGACGCCCTACCGCTACTTCCCGGTCGAGCCGCACTTCCTGTTCCCGGGGTTCCAGTTCCTGCCGCTCGCCGCACGGACGACGATCCTGCGCCGCTGGCCACTCGTCCACACCCCGACCTCCGACCGGGACGCCGCCCGCATGATCGCCATGGAGGTCGAGCTGCTCAGCGTGACCGAGATGCGACACTACTTCCCCAAATCCCAGATCCGCTTCGAACGGCTCGCCGGGCTGGTGAAGTCGATCATCGCGATCCGCAGCTAGTCCGCGGCCAGCACGCTCGCGCCGCCGCTCTCCCAGGTGTTGCCTCGCCAGACGTTGCCCGGCCCATCGGAATCCCAGTACGACACCGGGCCGGCGGTGCCACCCTTCGGCCACACCCTCCGGCTGAAGACGTTGTCGATCACCTTGATATTCGACGACTTGCCCTTGACCCCGGCACCCGCGTAGAGCGACCAGCCGCCACCGGCCAGCAGGTTGCCCTCCACGGTGACGTTGCGGGTCACGCCGAAGTCCTGGAAGAGGGCGATCGCACCCGTCTGGTCGAGCGTGTTGATCACGGTGTTGTGCCGGATGATCAGCGAGGTACCGGCGGCTGCGGTGCCGGTTGACATGATCATGTCGGTGTGGTCCCCGGAGTAGTACTTCGGGTCGTGCACATAGGAGTCCTCGACCAGTCCTTGGTCGGTGAGGATGCCGTTGGAGATCGTGTGGATGTCCACGCGGCGCACGGTGATCATCTTGCCCTGGTTGAGGATGCCGAACTGGGTGCGCTGCTTGCCGTTGCCGAAGATCTCGCTGTCCTCGACCTTGAGGCCCGAGAAGCCCTCGCGCTGGAGGATGCCCCAATAGTCGGTCTGCCCGCGCACTCGGGTGTTGCGGATGGTCACATTGTCGGCCTCGACCGTGATGTCGCCGGTGATGTCCCAGCCGTCGATGACCTTGCCGTCTTCTCTGATGACGATAGAGCCGGTCTTCTTGACCATCTCGGTGCCGGCGGGAACGCCGGTGTTACCGGTTCCAGGCCAGCCACCGCTCGGCGGCGGCGCAGTCGTGGACGTCTTGGTAGGCGTCGGCGTCGGGGTCTCGGTAGGCGTCTTCGTAGGAGTCTCAGACAGGGTCTTCGTAGGCGTCACCGTCGGAGTCTCAGACGGGCTCCTCGTCGGAGCCGCGGTCGGCGTCTTCGTAGGCATGGCGGTCGGGGTCACGCTGGGTGTCGTCGTCAGGGTCACGCTGGGCGTCGTCGTCGGCGTCACGCTGGGCGTCGTCGTCGGCGTCACGGTGCGCGTGCTCGTCGGCGTCGCGGTGGGGGGCACGGTCGACGTCTTCGTGGACGTCTCGGTCGGAGTCGCGGAGGGGCTCGCGATCGGCGTCGCCGTACGGGTCGGTCTGCGCGTCGGCCGCGAGGTCGGCTTCTTGGTAGGCCGTCTGGGCCACCACCATGGGCCCTTGGTCCGGACCTTCCCAGGCTGAGGTTTGCCGGTGGTGGGACGTGGCCGGGCCCGCTGGCCACCGGCGGCGTGCGGTGAAGCGGCGACTCTCGCCCCGCTCGCGTCCGTCAGGACCGCCCGAGGCTCCAGCATGTCCGAGGCGACAATGCCGTATCCGCCGGCCAGCACCGCCACCGCGGAGACGCCGGCCAGGGATAACCACCCGATCCGCCTCTTACGCCTTCGATGCCTTGACACAGGCGACTCCTTCCGATCATGGCCACGCCGAGTCCCCCAAGGGGAGAGAGTAACCATGCCGGAAGCACTAAGAGGGGTTTTTAACGAAAAGGACTCGCTTTCCCCTCAATTCACAAGAAGCCCGACTTTCTCAGCTATCACTGAAAAAATCGACAAATGGTTGTCAGTCCGGTGTTACCGTCCCACCGTCTGCCCAGGTGTTACCCCGCCACAGGTTTCCGGGCCCGTCATTATCCCAATAAGAAACGGGCCCCGCAGATCCCCCTTTGGGCCACACCCTGCGGCTGAAGACGTTGTCGATCACCTTGATATTCGACGACTTGCCCTTGACCCCGGCACCCGCGTACAGCGACCAGCCACCCCCGGCCAGCAGGTTGCCCTCCACCGTCACGTCCTTGACCACCCCGAAGTCCTGGAACAGCGCGATCGCACCCGTCTGGTCGAGCGTGTTGATCACCGTGTTGTGCCGGATGATCAGTGAGGTACCGGCGGCGGGCGGCCCGGTCGACATGATCATGTCGGTGTGGTCGCCGGAGTAGTACTTCGGGTCGTGCACATAGGAGTCCTCGACCACACCCTGCTGGGTCAGGATCCCGTTGGAGATCGTGTGGATGTCGACCCGGCGCACGGTGATCATCTTGCCCTGATTGAGGATGCCGAACTGGGTGCGCTGCCTGCCGTTGCCGAAGATCTCGCTGTCCTCGACCTTGAGGCCCGTGAAGCCCTCGCGCTGGAGGATCCCCCACCAGCCCTTGGTGCCGCGGACTCGCGTGTTGCGGATGGTCACGTTGTCGGCCTCGACCGTGATGTAGCCGGTCACCTCGACGCCGTCGATGACCGTGCCGCTCTTGGTCACCCGCATGGGCCCGGACTTGCGCAGTTCCAGGTCCTTGGGCACACCCGTGTTGTCAGGACCGGGCCAGGTGGGCGGCTTCGACGGCGGAGGAGAGCCCGGCTGGGACGCAGCCGTGGCGGGCGGCTGGGTGACGACCGGCTTCTCCTGGGCGCCGGAACTCTGGCACCCGCTCAGCAGCATGATCAGGCCCACGCCGAGACACCAGCCTCCGGCGTACGACCTCACTCGCCCTTGGTCTTCCGACCGCCGACGAGATCGGCCAGCGCGGGTGGCGTCCAGCGCTTGGCGACCTGGCGGAGGTTGCTCTTCCACGCCTCACCGGGCCGTTGCTTGAACAGCGTGGTGTGGTCGGCGGTGATCTCGTCGTCGGGCCTGCCGTTGGAGTAGTAGTAGAGCGCCATCGAGCGCCGCGCCCGGTCCTGCGGACAGGTGAGCGGGTCCGGGTGCCCGTGGTTGGCGTCATCGGTCGTGGCGAACAGCACGAACCGGTTGAAGACCGGGAGGATCTTGCCCTCGCACTCGGTCATGTCCTTGTTCCACAGCTGCAGGTGCCCGCCGTAGCTCTCCTCCCAGTCCTTGTTGAGGTAGAGCAGGCCGTTGAGCCGGCGGTCGAGGTTGAGCTTCCGGCTCTTGTTGAAGTCGGCGTGCACTTTGAGGAAGCCACCCGGCCGGATCTGGTGCAGGCCGCCGCCTTCGAAGTGCGGGTCGGAGACCAGTTGCGTGATGCCGGTCAGCCGCTCGAGGAACTCGACGAACACACCGCTGTTGAACTCCGCCAGCAGGTGCCTGGTGGCCGGCCCCATGCGCTCGGTGTCGGCCAGCGCCAGCTTCACCTCGCGCGCGGTGTCGAACCGCTGCCAGGTGGCATCGCGCGGCTCGGGGAACTCCTCGAGCACAGGCTCCAGCACGTGGGGTGGCAGGAAGTCGTCGATGACCACGTGACGGAACGGCGAGGCCGTACGGAACTGCTCGGAATACTTGTCCGCCAGCGGGAAGAGCTCGTCCCGGCGAAAGGTGAAAGCCTGCAGATCCTGCATGAAGTGTGTCTCCGTCTCTACGACACCGGCCCCTACCCCCTCATCGCCTCAGCTGGACCATCTGTTACTTGTAACGATCCATTGCCGGGCCGCGATGGCGACATGTGACGTCCGGCCCTCCCCGCGTTGCGATCGTGATCGTGACCTACAACAGCGCGCCGGTCCTCGGCGGTTGCCTGGCCTCTCTGCCTGCGGGCGCTGAGGGGGTACGGCTGAGCGCCGTCGTCGTGGTCGACAACGCTTCCAAGGACGACTCGCTCCGCCTCGCGGAACAGGCCACCGGCCTGCCCATCCATCCCGTGCAAGTGGGCAGGAACGCCGGTTACGCGGCTGGGGTCAACGCCGCGATCGCGGCGCTCGACCTCCATGAGCTCGATGCGATCTTCGTGATGAACCCCGACTGCCGCCTTCGCCCCGGTTCGCTGGCCGCGCTGAGCAAGGCCCTCGACCGTCCCGGTACCGGCATCGCCGTCCCCCGGCTGGTCAGCACCGATGGCGTGCTCCATCACTCGCTCCGTCGCGTGCCGGCCGTACGCCGTGCGCTGGCCGAGGCGCTGATCGGCGGGCGTCTGGCGGGCCGCATCGGCACGCTGAGCGAGATGATCGTCGATCCCGGCCACTACGAGCGGCCGGGCCCCGCGGACTGGGCCACCGGAGCCGCCATGCTCATCTCAGCCGCGGCGCTCACCGAAGTCGGCCCGTGGGACGAGTCCTTCCTGCTTTACAGCGAAGAGACCGAGTACGCGCTGCGGGCCGCGGACGAGGGCTGGACGCTCTGGTACGAACCCGCCGCAGTGGTCGAGCACATCGGCGGCGAGGCGAAGACCAGCCCGATGCTGGCCGCGCTGCTCACGGTCAACCGCGTGCGGCTGTTCCGGCGGCGCAGGGGCAGGATCGCGACTGCGGGCTTCTATCTCGCCGTTCTGCTCGGCGAGGCGATGCGGGCCGCCACGGGCCGCCGCACGGCCAGGGCGTCGGTCGTGGCCCTGCTCAGACCCTCCCGCCGGCTGAGGACCCTACCCGGATGAGAGTCGTGCCCGGATGAGAGGAAAACCATGAGAGTCGAGCATCTGGCGCTGCAGGGCGTGCTGCTGTTCGTGCCGACGCCGAGCCACGACGATCGAGGCTTCTTCACCAGGACCTTCGACGCCGCGATCGCCGCGGAGCACGGGCTGGACCACACCGCGTTCGTCCAGGACAGCCAGTCACGCTCGCGCCTGGGCACGATCAGGGGGATGCACGGCCGCTCGGGCCGCGGCGAGGCCAAGCTGGTGCGGGCGGCGCACGGCGCCGTACTCGACATCCTGGTGGACGCGCGGCCGGCCTCACCGACGTTCGGCTCCCACATCACCATCCGGCTCGACGATGTGTCGTTCGCGAACCTCTACGTGCCCCCGGGGATCCTGCACGGCTACCAGGCGCTGACCGAGCATGCCGATGTCTGCTACCGCATCGACAGGGAGCACGACCCCGCCGAGGACCTGGCCGTCCGCTACGACGATCCCGACCTCGCGCTGCCCTGGCCGTTGCCGGTCGCCGCGATCAGCGAGCGCGACCGGTCGGCGGGTTCCTGGAAGGAGCTCAGGAGCAGCTTGTTCGCCTGATCTCCGCGCTCGAACCGCAGCAGCGCCCCGGCCGCGCCGACGAGCAGGAACATCACGCTGGTGATGCCGGGGAAGGAGAGCAGGTCGAAGGTGGCCGCACCCAGCAGCGGGATCACCAGGCAGGCGGCGATGGTCAGTCCCAGGTTGCGTACGTTCGGGTCGGTGCTCAGCCGGCGAACCCAGAGGGCGACGACGATCCCGCACACGATCACGCCGACGAAGCCCAGCACGCCGACCACCCCGGTCTCGACCAGTGACAGCAGGTACTGGTTGTCGAACACCTGATGCTTGAAGGGATACCAGGTGCCGAGCCCACGGCCGAAGATCGGACTCTTGGCGACCTCCCGCATCGCGAAGGGGTAGTCGTGGGTGCGGTAGATGATGCTGCTGTCCTCGCCGGCGCCGGCGAACAGGTTGTAGAACGTGCCAAGCAGGCCCGGCGCCAGGACCTTCATGAACCCCAGGAACACCACGAACGCGCCGATGGTGACGATCCGGCGCCGGTTGGACCAGCCGAGCAGGAGTATCAGCCCCGCCCCCGCCAGGCCGAGCACGGCGGTCCTGGAGACCGAGAACATCAAGCCGGCCGCGATGATGACGGCGCAGATCCACCAGCGAGTCGCGGCCTGACCGCGGCTGCGCGCCTGGAAGCCGAGATGCGCGGCCAGAGGCAACAGCATCGCCGACACCGCGCCGAACTCGATCGGGTGCCCGAGCGTGCCGGCGACGCGGCGCAGGTCCGATCGGGAGATCACGGTCGGCACCTCCTCGACGGAGGAGTGGCGGAGCCCGGGGATCTGCATGTACTTGGTGAGGTCGAAGTCGAACCTGAACTGCAGCAGGGCGACGATCGCCGCGAACGTGCCACCGATCACGACCGCCTTGAGCACGAAGTCGAGGCGCTCGCGACTGCCGATCCCGTCGCAGACCACCAGCAGCAGGCTCACGTAACCCAGGTAGAGCACGAACGTGTGGTCGGCGAGGTTGAGCTCGTCGGAGGGCAGGTACAGGTAGGTCGTGTACCCGTAGACGGCCAGCAGCAGCATGCCGTACACGAAGATCGAGGTGCGGACCGGGTTGCCGCCCTTGGCCACGCCCGCCGTGCTGATCATCTGCGCGCACACCCACACCACGCCCAGCGCCAGAGCCATGATCTCGGCGGGCGTGAGCGACAGTGGAAGCCCGGCCACCGCCAGGCGGGCCGGGAGGATCAGCAGGAACAGGACGAACAAGCAGACCAACGTGGCGCCGTCGGCGCGGCGCGGGAGGACGGTCGCGCTCATCCTTCGAGTCCAGCCAGTGACCGCGTTCCGTTGCTGGTGACCGGCTCGAGCCGCCTGGGCTCACCCATGGCCGGGCGGCGCGCCCGGCGATGGCGGGCGAAGCTCTCGGCTGCGAAGGCGGCGAACAGGCTCATGAAGAACGCCAGCGCCCCGGTGACCACCGCGGCGCGCATCCGGCTGCCCTTCTTCTCGTCGGGTTGGGTGGGCGGCACCACGACGGTGGCGCCCACGTAGGTGGTGGGCGGCGCCTTGACCTGCTGCTGCCGGTCACGCAGCTCCTGCTGGGCCAGCGCGGTGACCTTCACGACGATGCCGTGGGCCAGCTCAGCGCTCGGCGCCTCGCAGGTGATGACGATGAAGGGGGTCGCCGGCATCATCTCGGGGTTGGTCCCGCCGCTGGTGATCTTGAGTGTGACGTCGCCACCGATCGGCGCCCCGACCTTGGCAGCCATCTGAGGGGTGTTCAGCGCCTGGATGAGGATCGACGAGGTCATGCTCAACCCCTGGTCGAAGGAGACCAGGGGGTTGGTGCGCGGGTTGGGGAACTTGGGGTCGCTCGGCACGCTGCCGCCGGTGACCGGCAGGGTGAGAACGAGCGCCGAGCTTGAGATGAAGGTCTTGGGCGCCACGGCGAACACGCCGACGGCTCCTACGACCGTGAGCAGGAAGGCCGGAATCGTCACGTACCAACGCTTGAACAGAACTGTCGCCGTCGCCCAGAAGTCCATGGCGGGCCTCATCCCTCGCCGTCGTCCTGGTTCGCCTTCCTGGGCCCGGGCACGGGAGACAGGGGCTCCCCCCGGTAGGCGGGGAACTCCATGGTGGCGGAGCTGTCCTCGTCGAGTTCCGGTAACTCGACTGGTTCGCCGACCGGCGCTTCCACCGGCGCTGAGGGTGCTGCCACGGGAGCTGAGGGTTCCGGCCGCTGCAACGGCTTGGGCGCGCGCCTGATCACCACGCCGTAGGCGATGCCGAGGCCCAGGAACAGGCAGAGCACGGCGCCGCCGATCGCTCCCTGCCAGTTCACGCTGTAGTCGGCCTCGGGTGTGGACGGCGGCACGATGTCGGTGGAGGTGATGAAGGTGTTCGCCGGAGCGCCGAGCGTCTTCTGCCATTTGAACAACTCGGTCGCCACACGCTGGCGTGCCGCCATGAGCACGGCCGAGGCCTGCCGCGGAGACTCGCTCTGGACCCTGATGTAGATGTAGGGCCCGTTGATGTCCAGGACGTTGGGGTTGGTGCGCCCGTCGTCGATCGTGATCTCCGTCGGGCCGTCCTTGGGCGCGCCGAGCTGCGTCCAGACGTCCTGCGTGTTCATCGCCAGGATGACGATGCTGGCCCCGGTCTTGAGCGCGTCGTTGAAGGAGAGGAAGGGGTTGGTGAGCCCTTGCTTGGTCTTGTCGGTGGAGACGGTGCCTCCGTTCACCGGCGTGGCCAGGACGAGGGAGACGTCGGTCGTGTAGTGCGCCGGGATGACGGCGTACACCACAACGCCCACCAAGATCGAAAGAAGGATCAGCGGCGGGCCTATGAATTTTCGTCGGAGAAGACCAAGAAACGCCTTCCAGAACTCCATTTTGGCACGTTCCCCCGCATCAGCAATGCTTGCCCTATAGCGGACCATCGCCCAACCACGGGCAGACGTTACATCCCCACAGAACGGTTACATCGCACGGAGTCGGAGCGATAGACCAACGACTACGGCGACGGGGGTTTCCAGTGGGGCTGACAGTAGAGCGTCCGGCAACGCGGGAAAGGCTCGCCGGACTCGACGGCTTACGGGGCCTGGCCGCGTTGTTCGTCGTCCTTCACCATTGCTGGTTGCTGTCCTTCCCCGGATTTCCGGTCAACGACGCGCCCGGGTGGACGGGATGGCTGCTCTACGGCCATTTCGCGGTCGTGGTGTTCATCGTCCTGTCCGGCTTCTCGCTGGCGGTCTCACCCGCCCGGTCCGGCTGGCGGCTGGGTGGCATCCCCACGTTCTTCAACCGCCGCGCCTGGCGCATCCTGCCGCCGTACTGGGCGGCGCTGCTGTTCAGCCTGGTGATCGCGTGGACGGTCATCCCGCAGCCCGGGCAGCAGACGCCCACCGGGCAGTCGGCCCTCATCTACGGGCTGCTTCTGCAGGACGTCTTCGGCTCCCCCAGCCCCAACGGGGCTCTGTGGTCGATCGCCGTCGAGGCGCAGCTCTACCTGGTGTTCCCGCTGATGCTGCTGGTCCTGCGCAAGATGGGCGCGGCGGTGATGCTCGGCATCGTGACCTTGATCGTCGTGGCGGTGGGCGCGCTGGCGCCTTCCGTACCAGCCGTGGATCTGCTGATGCGGCTGACTCCCCAGTTCGCCGCGCTCTTCGCCATGGGCGCGGTCTGCGCCGGCATCGTGCGCGCGCAGGAGCGTACGAGCCGCCTGGCCTGGCACTGGTTCGCGGCGGCCGCCGCGGTCCCAGTGCTCCTGCTGATCGTGGTGGCCGGGCCGGTATGGGTGGTCGCGAACTTCTTCTGGGTGGATCTGGCGGTCGGCCCGGCGGCCGGGTTGTTGCTGACCGGTGTGGCGACGGGCAAGCCGGTGTGGCTCGTACGGCTGCTCGACACTGGTCCACTGCGGCGGCTGGGCTCCTTCTCCTACAGCCTCTACCTGATCCACTCACCGCTCGTCGTCATGGTGAACCGGCTCGTCGTCGCCCCGCACGTGCCACCCGGCATGCCGGCGTTCCTCCTCACACTCGCCCTGGCCGTGCCGGTGAGCGTGGGGGCGGCGTGGTTGTTCGCCTCGCTCTTCGAACTGCCCTTCCAACGGCACCGGAGCTGGAAGGGCCTACGCGACGCCGTACGTGCCCGGTTGGTCAGGTGAGCTTGGCCAGCGCTTCAGCCTCGTATTCCGCTGCGAGCTCTTCCGGGATGCGCGTCAGGTCGTCGGCGCGGTAGAAGTCACGCAGGGTGGTGCCACGACAGGTGGCGTCCACGTTGGGCGCCGCCGCGCGGGACCGGACGTCGTCGATGTGGACGGTGCGGAAGTCGATGCTGAAGCGGGTCCTGCCGGAGGTGTTGGCGACGGTGGAGTGCAGGTGCGCCCCGGAGAAGAGCATCATGCCGCCCGGCTCCGGCACCAGCCGGAGCTCGGTCTCGAGGTCGAGCGCCTCCTCCGGCTTGGGCTGCTCCCGGGTGTCGCTGTAGATGTGCTGCGCGGCGGTGGGCCGGCTTACAGCGGTCCATTCCGCGTAGTCGTAGCGGCCGCTGCCGTTGCGGACGGGGCGGTCGAAGTACTGCGGGTGCAGGGCGAAGACGTTCTCCGGGACCACCTCGTAGACGGGGATCCACCAGTTGACCTGGCAGAACGGCGCGGCGTACCAGCAGTCGCGGTGAGCGTGGTAGGCGTAGGAGATGCCGGAGTCGAGGTAGTGATCGGCAGTGGAGGTACGCAGCCTCGGCACGTCGAAGTAGGTCTTGTCCAGCGTCATGCCCAGCTCGTCCAGCAGCGCGGCGATGATCTTCTTGCTGGTGGGGTGGTGGATGAAGCGCGGCTTGAGGTCCGCGAGCAGTGCGGCGAACTCCTCGACCGGCATCTCGTGCTGGGCGGTCTGGGGGTCGCGGCCCTCGAACGCCTCCTCGATCAACTCGCGGGCGAACTCGATCAACTTGGTCGAGGCGGGCGTCGCGGAGTAGAGGAAGACGTCCCCCTGGAAGATCTTTTGACGCCGAACATCATCGTTAATTCGGCTATTGGCTAATATGACGGACATAGCGAGATATTCCCCCTCGCGTTGTTCTTTTACCTTCTCTCGCGGTAGCCCACTGGATCGTTACAGGGTAATTACAGGGGGAGCTGTGTCTCTGTGTCCGCCCTGCCCACGTAGACCGAGTAGTCCGGGTGATCGAAGCGGTGCAGCGCCTGGATGTTGTCGTTCCAGGGGGCGGGAACCGCGCGCTTGTGCCGCAGACCGTTGATCGGGGCCAGCTTCATCAGCTTGTTGTCCTGGTTGAACTCCCGGATCGCGCTGAGCTCGCCGACATAGTCGTTGTGGATGATCTGGTCGTCGTCGCCGACGGTGTCGTCGAGGTAGCAGAACACGCGGGGCAGGAAGTACTTGTGGTCGCCCCTGAACAGCCTCAGCGCGGCCGCGGTCGAGGAGTAGAAGTCCACGTCGATGGAGACGAACCCGATCGGCGCCGGCCGCTCGTTGTCGAGGAACTCGCCCACGGTGTCCTCGATGTCCCCCAGGATCAGACTCGCCGTTCCCAGACGTGCCCGGAGCGCGTCGACGTCCATGACGAAGTCGCCTTCGCGCCAGATGTAGGGCAGGTCCCGGTAGTCGGTGGGTTTGGGCAGCCCGGCACCGGTGTCGAAGCCGTAGACGTCGATCTTCACGCCCGACGCGGCCGTCGCCAGCGCCGCCATGCGGTTGAGCTCGACCATGCCCGCGCCGCCGGCGACGCCGAACTCGATCACGCTGATCCGGCCGACGCCGAGGCGCCTGGCCAGTTCGGCTGCCTGCTGCACGCCGTACGCGTAGTGCGGCCTCGGGTAGAGGTCGAGCGAGCAGCGCAGCTCGTACGAGCCGAACGGCAGACGTCGCATGATGGCCAGCAGGATCCGGCCCGGCTGCATGAGCAGCCGCACGATGCGAATCAACACGGGGAGATCACCCTTTCGAGGAGACGAGTCGGGTGGCCAACCCGGCGAGTTTGCGGCTGCGGTGCGCCAGCATCTGCTGCTGCCGGCGCCAATAGGTACGCAGCAGCACGGCGTTGGCGCGGCTGCGTTGCTCCGCCGACAGCTCCGTGATGCGCAGGGCCCTATGCATCGCCCGGAACTGCAGCGTGGTGGCGAAATGCGCGGTCCAGGCCGGGACGCCGAGCGCCGCGGCGATCCCGGACAGGCGCCGCTCGCGCAGGTTGCGGTGCGCGAGCACCTCCGGCACGTGACCCCAGGGCGCGGTCAGCGCGAGCATGGTCGCGTAGACCTCGTCCTCACGAATCATCAGCGGTCGCGGCACGGCGGTCACCCGCTCCCGCCGCATCAGGCCGTAGAGGGGATCGAGTCCGTGGTGCTGGGTGGTGACCACGTCCCACAACTCGTCCAGGCGGTCGATGGGATCGTCGGAGAGCATCCGGGTGCCGCGGTAGAGCGGCTCGTGGACCCTCCCGTCCGCCCCGGTGTACCTGACGTCCGAGGTGACCAGGATGAGCCGCTCGTCGGCCAGGAAGGGCTCCAGGGTCCGGGAGACGTAGCCCGGTTCGAGCAGGTCGTCGTCGCCCATCCAGCGGAAGAACTCTCCCCGAGCGCGCCGGAGCACCTCCACGAAGTTCCCGACCACGTGCAGATCGCGTGACTGCCGGTAGTAGGCGATCCGGCTGTCCTGCCTCGCCAGCTCGCGGCAGAGCTCCTCTGTGTCGTCGGTGGAGGCGTTGTCCGAGATCACCACCTCGAGCTCGGTGTGATCCTGGGCGAGCGCCGATCGCACGGCCGCCTCCAGGCGGTCCGCACCGTTGCGGACCGGAATTCCGATGGACACCAGCATCGCTTCTCCTCGAGGTCATCGCGCGCGGGCGGGAAGCAGCCGCACCAGGCGATCGCTCACAATGTGGAACTGGTCGCGGGTCACCACGACCAGCACGTAGGCCAGCAGGCCGCCTCCACCCGCCACGACGAGCTGGATGAAGAAGCTCCCCTGGGTCAGCATCGCGAGGCCCAGCATGACGCCTGCGCAGATCAGCGCACCGGCTGCCGGCCGGACGAGGCCGGGCAGGACCGGCGCGAGCCGTACCCCCGCCCGCTGCACGGCGAGCATGGCGAGCGGAAGTGCGACCACCACCGCGGCGGCCGCCTGCCCGATCGCGGCGCCCCGGATGCCGTCGAGATTCGTGCCGACGATGACCGCCGGGATCATCGCCGCCGCGTGCCCGAGGTTCATCCAGACCGTCGAGCGGGTGGCGCCCTGCCCGTTCAGGATGTCGAGGGCGAAGGCTGTGAGCATGCGCACCACCATCAGGACCGCCAGGAACCGCAGCACGCCGGCGGCCTGCTCCCACTCCGGACCGTAGATGAAGATGATCAATGAGTGCGCGAGCACCGCCATGAAGACGGCCAGCGGCAGCACCATGGCGATGAGCAGCGGCACGGTTCTCTGGACGCCGAGCGACAGGGACTCCTCGTCACGTTCGGCCAGCCGGGAGAAGCCGGCGATCGACACCATGCGGATGGCGCTGCCGATGATGCCGGGCACCCAGCTCGACACGTTGAACGCCATCAGGTAGAAGCCCAGCCACTCGTCGCCCATGATGTTGCCGACGATGATGTAGCCCACGTTGAGCAGCATGACCTCCAGCGCGATCCCCGCCGCCGAGGGAATGCCGAACCTCAGCAGCCTGGCCGCGATCTGCCGGTCGAACCCGAACCGGTAGGGCAGCCGCGCGTAGATCAGCATGAAGACGCCGGTGACCACGGCACCCGCCAGCTGCCCCCAGGCGAAGCTGTACGCCCCCGCGCCGTTGACCGCCAGGATGATCGCCACCGGCGCGTTGACCAGGAAGCCCGCGAGGACGGCCTTGGCGTTCTTGCCCGTACGGAACCAGCGCAACAGGGCCGCGCTGCGCACCGCCGTGACCGCCTCGACGAGGATGACCGCGGTGAGGATCCGCACCACGGACGTGGCCTCCTCGCTGCCCGCCAGCATCGAGAAGTACGGCGCGCCGGCCCAGAAGATCCCGTACAGGCCCAGCGCGGAGATCATCGTCAGGGTCGTGGCCGTGGGCGCTATGTCCTCCAGCCGCCCACGCCACTGCACGACGGCCGACATGACGCCGACGTCCTTGATCACCATGACGAACTGGGTGGCCGCGAGCGCGACGGCATAGGTGCCGAAGTCCGCCGGCGCGAGGAGCCTGGCCAGGATCAGGCCGAGGATGAACGAGCCCGCGCGGGTGACCAGTGTGCCGATAAGGCTCCACACCGCCCCCCGGCCCGCCTTGCGCCCGATGTCACTGATGTCTGGGCCCGTTTGCTCCACCATGCCCGCCTAACTCGGCTCGCTGATCCGCTCCAGCCAGATCTCCCGCCAGAACGGGACGAACGCGCGGGGGCAGTTGGATTTGTAGAAGCCGTCACAGACGATCCCCTCGAGCGCGATGCAGGGGTTCTTCATCTCCAGCATCTTGCCTGTCTTCTCGTCGATGCAGCGCTCGACGCGGGCGGTCACGCGGGCGACGCGCCCGCACGAACGCGCCATGTCCTCCTCGAAGCCCAGACCGCGGTTGAATCCCTTGGTGCTCAGCGTGGCGACGATCTCTTCCTTGGACTTGATCCGGACCAGCTCACCCGGCTGAAGGTCGATCGTGCCCGTCGGGGTGGGGCCGGTGTGCGGACCCGGTCGCACGAAGCCCCACGCCAGGCCGCCCCTGATGCGCAACCAGCGTGGGAACTTCCTGGAGAGTCTCTGGTAGCGGTTGAACAGCCCGAAGAAGAGCGTGCGGAGGGTCGATGCGATTCCGGCGTTCCCCACCTGGACGTCTGTGACGTACTGCCCCAGGTCACGGAACGGAAGGCGCTCGGGGGCGGCGCGCAGCAGCTCCGTCGCCTGGCAGCGGAAGCGTTCCTCGCCGTCCGGCGCCGCTTCCTTCCGGGTGTTGACCTCCAGGATGGGCAGCAGCGGCCGTTCGACGCGGACCGGCTCCGAGGTGGGCGGCCCGTCCACCCGCCTGAGCCAGGCGGACTTCCAATAGAGCAGGCAGGCGGTCTGGCAGCCGCCATGGGCCGATCCGTCGCAACGGGCGGCCGTCAGGTGGACGGCGTCGTCCATCCGCCTCATCCCGGTCCCGCTGATCGTGTCGCAGAGCTTGTTGGCCACCTTCTGCACGGTGAGCCGCTGCCCGCAGAACCTCAGCATCTCCGGCATGAAGGGGAGGCTGTCCAGCTCGCCCTTCTCATCGAGGGTGGCGAGGATCTCCTCCGCGCTGAGGACCTCAACCACGTCGCCGACTTTCAGCGCCAGATTCAACCCATACACTCCTTCACCAGGCCCGCGTTCCGCAGGGCATGTGCCGCTTCCGCCAATGCCTGGAACGGCACGTTCGACCGTTCCGCGATGTCCAGCAGGCTGTTCAGGCCGTCGGAAAGGTTCAGCACCCACAACATCGCCATCTGCGCCTGTTTCGTGTCACTGCGCCCGCCAAGTGACCCGTACAGGCCGCGCGTCCCCAGCTGGGGCTCGCCGTACGGACTGAGGTTCTGGTAACGGCGGTTGCCCTCCAGGACCCGCACGGCCGTCCACAGCGTCTCCAGGGTGTCCTCCATCGCCTCGGGGCGCACGAAGTCGGGCGTATCAGCCGAGGTGTGATATTCCGGGTAGCTTCCGTAGGGCGTCCTGGTCAGCGAACCGACGGCGAGGTTGAACCCCGGCGAACAGTACTGCCGCTCGTCGTAGCCGTAGGGAGAGAAGTCCAGGATGGTGTGCGGCCTGTCCTTCAGCACATGCGCGAAGACCTGGTCGATCTCGGCGTCGCCACGCCTGCTGCGCTTGTAGGTGATCGCGCCGCTGTCTCCCGCGCAGGCCAGGGTAACGCCGTGACTGATCCGGCCGGTGTTCTCCCGGTTCAGCGCGAGCCAGGTGATCGCGCCGATGGTGCCGGGCGCGAAGATGAACCGATAGGTGTACCAGGGATCGGTCAGCCGCCGCGCCAGCGCGACGGCCACCGCGACCCCGGCCAGGTTGTCGTTGGCCAGCGAGGGATGGCAGATGTGGCAGGAGATCAGCACCTCCTGGGAGCTGCTGCCGCGGATCACGTGCTCACCGTAGGTCAGGTGTCCGTCGGCGAGCGTGGCGTCGATCTTGACCCTGTACGGCCCGTCCGTCAGCCCGTCCAGGGTGTTCTGGCTCAGGCAGAAGCCCCAGGTCTCGGCGTAGTAGCTGGTCCGGTACGGGATCAGGTCCGGCTGGTCGGGCAGGGTGTGCAGGTGCGGGCGCAGCTCCTCCAGGGACATGGTCGCCTCGACCGGCACGCTGTATCCGACGACGTGCAGGTTGGAGTCCTGGAAGTCGACCACCTTGTTGCCCGCGGCGTCCATGATGTAGGCGTCGCGGATGTTCCATTCCCGGGGGATCGTCCAGTCGAGGACTCCGGTCCCTGTCGGCACCTCGGTGATCTCCAGCGGAATCGACTCGCCGATGATCTCCAGGGTGCGCCGCAGCCCGGCGCCGGTGATGCTCCGGCACAGCGGGTAGAGCCGCCGTACCAGGTCGTGCATCTGCGTCCCGGTAATCGGCCCGGTCATGGTCGTAGGGTGTCGTCGACGGTGCCGGCCGCGCGCCGGTCGGCGAGCCGGGCAAGCCTGGTGAAGCGGCGTTCGAAGTCCTGCTTGGTCAGTCCGTATTCGCGGTAGGCGTCGATCAGCTCCACTGCCCCCGCCTTGACCGTCCAGCGGGCCTCGTAGCCCAGCGCGGCCCTGATCCGGGAGAAGTCGACGCGGTAGGAGCGCGGATCGGCTCCCGTCTCGCCGGTGATGGTGAGCGTCGATCCGGGCACCGCGGCGACGACCTCGGCCGCGATCTCGGCGACGGTCACGTTGTTGACCTCGGTGCCCACGTTGAAGGCCGTCGCGTGCACGGCTTCGCGAGGGGCGACGAGAGCGGCCGCGAAGGCCTCGGCGATGTCCCTGGCGTGGACCAGGGGGCGCCAGGGGGTGCCGTCGGACAGCACCCGGACCTCGCCGGTCAGGTGCGCGTGGCCCACCAGGTTGTTCAGCACGATGTCGGCACGCAGCCTCGGAGAGAAGCCGAAGGCGGTGGCGTTGCGCAGGAACACCGGCGTGAAGTGGTCGTCGGCCAGCTCGGCCAGGTCGTCTTCGACCCGCACCTTGGACTCGGCGTACGGCGTCACCGGGCGCAGCGGCGCGTCCTCGTCCAGCAGGTCTTCGCCGCCGGACGCGCCGTAGACCGAGCAGGTGGAGGCGTACAGGAAGCGGCGCACGCCCGCCTCCTTGGCCAGCCGGGCCAGCCGGACGGAGGCGTGGTGGTTGATGTCGTAGGTCAGGTCGGGCGCGAGCGCGCCGAGCGGGTCGTTGGACAGCGCGGCCAGGTGGATCACCGCGTCGAACCCGGCCACATGGTCAGGACCCGCGTCACGCAGGTCGACGGCGTGCGCCTCGATCGTCTCGGGCGCCGGGCCGAGCAGGCAGTCGGCGAACAGGCCGGAGTCCAGGCCGACCACCTGGTGCCCGGCCTCGGCCAGCATGGGGGCCATCACGCTGCCCAGGTAGCCCTGGTGGCCGGTGAGAAGTACCCGCATCAGTTCTCCAGATCGACGGTCAGCTTGGAAACGTGGAACGCCTCGGCATAGCGCGTGTGGCACTCGATGCCGCGGATGCGGGCCAGGCCCAGGAACGCCTCGCGGTCGTACCAGGGCCTGTGCCGCTGGGAGGCGTAGTGGCGCTGGAGCAGGTCCACCTTCAGCTCCGCCACCTCCTGCGTGAGCGGCTGGAACACGGCGGGCGCGGCGAGGTCACCGTCCCATTTGACGATCTCGTAGCCGAGCGTCAGGTGGTCGCGGAAGGCCGTGGGCACGAGCTTGGCGAGCCCTCGGTGGTCCTGGTGGGCGTCACCCCGCCAGGGCGCGAAGATCAGGCCGGGCTCGGTACGGGCGCGCAGCTCCTCCACCGCGGCCTTGGCCTCCTCCCACCTGGCCGGCAGGTAGCCGTCGGGCAGCTTCAGCACGGTGACCCGGAGATCCGCGCCCGGGCAGAAGTCCGCCAGCGCCGCGCGCTCCTCGTACTCCCGCTCGGTGCCGCCGCCGGACAGCACCAGCGCGTCCACGCGGATGCCGGGGCGGGCGGCGCAGATCGTCAGCAGGCTGCCGCCCGCCCCGATCGCCAGGTCGTCACAGTGGGCGGCGAGCGCCACGATGCCGGTGAGCCGCCCTGGGCTCAGACCGATCACCGGGACCGTTCCCACAGGGCCCACGGGCGCTCACCGCGGGAGTAGGCCTCGTCCAGTTCCATCCGCTGGTTCACGGTGTCGGTCGGCCGCCAGTAGCCGCGGTGCGGGTAGGCCAGCAGGCGTCCGCGCTTGGCCAGCTCCACGCAGCCGTCGGCGACCAGGTCCCCGTTCTCCGGGATGTGCTCGAAGACCTCCTGGGTCAGCACGAAGTAGCCGCCGTTGACCCACACCGGCATCTCGCTGACCGGCGAGATCCCCCCGACCAGGCCGTCCTCACCCACGTCCACGCAGTGGAAGGTCTGGGACGGCGGCACGACCATCATCGAGGCGGCCGCGCCCGCTTCGACGAAGCGGGCGATGATGTCGGGCAGCGGCGCGTCGGTGAGCACGTCCGCGTAGTTGGCGAGGAACATCTCGTCGCCGTCCAGGTAAGGGCGGACGCGGCGCAGTCGTTCGCCGATCGGGGAGTTGGTCCCGGTCTGCACGAACGAAATGGACCAGTCGGAGATGTCGCTCGACAGCAGCTCGACCTTGCCGCCACGTAACACGAAATCGTTGGACGTGGCTTCCTGGTAACCGAGGAAGAAGTCCTTGATGTGGTGGGCGCCGTAGCCCAGGCACAGGATGAACTCGTTGTGCCCGAAGTGGGCGTAGTACCGCATGACGTGCCAGAGCAGCGGTCGCGGGCCGACGAGCGCCATCGGCTTGGGCACCTCGCCCGGCACCCCGGTCCTCATGCGCGTGCCAAAGCCTCCGCAGAACAGGACGACCTTCACACGACCTCCAGGTGTGGGATCGGGAAGACCAGACGGCCTCCCCATTCCTGCACATAGGAGAGCTGAGCGGTGAGTTCTTCGCGCAGGTTCCACGGCAGGACCAGCACATAGTCGGGACGATCTTGAGCGATGCGCTCCGGCGGAGCGATCGGGATCCGGGTGCCCGGAGTGAACCTGCCGTGCTTGTAGGGGTTGCGGTCGACCGTGTAGGCCAGCAGGTCCTGGCGGATGCCGCAGTGGTTGAGCAGCGTGTTGCCCTTCCCCGGGGCGCCGTAGCCGACGACCGTCTTGCCTTCTTCGGCGGCGGTGATCAGGAAGCGGAGCAGGTCGCGGCGGACGCGTGCGACCCGGTCGGCGAAGTCGGCGTAGCCGGAGAGATCGTGAAGTCCGGCGGCCTTCTCCCGCGCGAGCACGTCGAGCACCCGCTCGGACGGGCTCCCCGACGGCCGCGCCCACAGCCGGATGGATCCGCCATGGGTGGGCAGCAGCTCGACGTCCACCAGCGTCAGCCCGCCACTGGCCAGCGCCCGCTGCGCGGAGGCGACCGTGTAGTACTGGAAGTGCTCGTGGTAGATCGTGTCGTACTGGTTCAGCTCCATGAGCGTCAGCAGGTGCTGGACCTCGATCGACACCCATCCGTCATCGGCCACCAGGGCGCGCAGCCCTTCGGTGAAGCCGATCACGTCGGGGATGTGCGCGTAGACGTTGTTGGCCACGACCAGGTCGGCGGGACCGTTCCCGGCCCGCACCGTGGCGCCCGTCTCGGGCGTCAGGAACGTGGTGAGCGTCGGCACGCCCTTGTCCTTGGCCGCCTGCCCCACGTTGGCCGACGGTTCGATGCCCAGGCACCTGATGCCGCGTTCAACCACGTGCTGCAGTAGGTAGCCGTCGTTGCTGGCCACCTCGACCACGAACGACGGCTTCAAACGTTCCACAGCGTCGTCGACGAATTGCCGTGCGTGCTCCACCCAGGAGGCGGAATAGGACGCGAAGTAGGCGTATTCGGTGAATGTCTCTTCAGGCGTGATCAGCGGCGGTATCTGAGCCAGCCAGCAGCTGGTGCAGACCCGCAGGTGAAGTGGATAGGTGAGCTCGGGCTGGTCGAGCTGCTCCTCGGTGAGGAAGAGTTCACAGGGCGGTGTCGCCCCGAGATCCACCACGCCGACCAGGTCAGCCGAGCCACACAGCCGGCACGATGTTTTCAACAATGGGCCCCACCCGAAAAAGACAAAATTTCCCCCTTTGGCAACCCACAGCCGTACTTCGGGTGAGCGCCTAGGAGTGTTACAAGTGTCTTCATGAAACGCCTGAGCATCGATGGAGCATTGCTCTACACCCCCCGCATCCACAGCGATCCACGGGGCGATTTCCTGGAAGCCTTCCGCGCCGCCGACCTGCGGGAGGCGCTGGGGCACTCGATCGAGCTCGCCCAGGCGAACTGCTCGGTCTCCAGGCGTGGCGTGCTGCGCGGCGTCCACTTCGCCGACGTCCCGCCAGGTCAGGCCAAATACGTCATGTGCGTCTCGGGCGATGTGCTGGACGTCGTCGTGGACGTGCGCGTGGGCTCGCCCACCTTCGGCCAGTGGGAGGCGGTGCGGCTGGACGACATGTCGCGCTGCGGGATCTACCTCGCCGAGGGTTTAGGGCATGCCTTCCTGGCGCTCAGCGAATCGGCCACGGTCGTCTACCTCTGCTCCACCGCGTACGACCCGGCGCGTGAGCACGGCATCCACCCGCTGGATCCGGATCTCGGCATCGAATGGCCGCTCGACGTGGAGCCGCTCCTCTCGGCCAAGGACGCCGCGGCGCCCACGCTCAAGCAGGCTCTTGATGCAGGGATACTGCCATCGTGGTGAGCGTCGTGATACCGGCCCACAACGAGGCCAAGGTGATCGGCCGTCTGCTGGACGGCCTGCTCGGTGAGGCCGCGCCGGGCGAGTTCGATGTCGTGGTGGTGGCCAACGGCTGCACCGACGGCACGGTCGCCGTGGCGCAGCCGTACGATGTCCGCGTTCTGACGACGCCGGTCCCCTCCAAGCGCGAGGCGCTGCGGATGGGCGATGAGGCGGCGCGTGGATATCCCCGGCTGTACGTGGACGCCGACATCGAGCTGAGCACCGCCTCTGCTCGCGCCCTGGCAGCCGTGCTGGCCGCACCGGACGGGCCGCTCGCCGCCGCACCCGAGCGGGAGCTGGCGCTGGCGGATCGCCCATGGCCGATCCGCGCCTATTACGCGATCTGGACCCGGCTGCCGCACGTGCGTGCCGGGCTGTTCGGCCGGGGCGTCATCGCGGTGACCGACGCGGGCAATGCACGCGTCCGTGCCCTGCCACCGGCGATGGCCGACGACCTGGCCGCCTCGCTCGCGTTCTCACCTGACGAGCGCGTGATCGTGGCCGGCGCCCGTGCGGTGATCCAGACTCCGCGTACGCTCGGCGATCTGCTGCGCCGCCGGGTGCGTGCCATGACCAGCGTGAGCGAGCTGGAGCAGACCACGGCCACGGCCGGGGAGCGCACGGGTGTACGCGATCTGATGGCCATCGTGGCCGGAGAGCCACGCCTGGTGGGCGCGGCGGTCGTCTTCGCCATGGTGGCCGTGCTGGCCAGGCGGAGAGCCGCCCGCGCGATCCGCGCGGGCGACTACACCACCTGGCTGCGGGACGAGAGCAGCCGGGCTAACTGACCGGCGTGTTCATGTCGGTGGCGATCTGTGCCGCGGTGAGCGCCTTGTTGTAGATGCGCACCTCGTCGATGAGACCGCTGAAGTACTCACCCGAACCACTGTTGCCGCCGATGCGCAACGGACTCGTCCCGGTACGCAGGTTGCCACCCGTCGGATTGGTGGCCACCTGCGTACCGTTCACGAACATCCGCAACGCCGACCCGTCATACGTGGCCGCCACATGACTCCACGCATTCAGCGGCAGATTGCTCGCAGCAGGCGCGTTCGCCCCCGACGACGTATAGATGAACGCCGCCGGACCACTGCTACCGCTCCCCATGATCGCGTAAGCCAGATCGGCGCCGAACTCCTTCATCAACACCGTCCGCCACCCCGACACGCTCGCCGGACGCACCCACGCCTCCAACGTCATCCCGCCGGTCAACCGCAACGAGCTCGAATCAGCCACCGTCACCCAACTCGACGTGCCGTTGAACGACAACGCCTGACCGAACTTGCCCGCCGACCAGGTCGCCGAGGTGGCCGTGCCGTTGTTTCCGTTGCCGGAGGCGTCGGCGACGGCGGTGCCGGTGCCCGCGTTCATTCCGTAGGCGGCCACCAGGCCGGTGACCGTGGGCGGCTGGGTCACGACGGCCGACGCCTCGTTGGACGACGGACTGGTGTTGCTGGACCCGTCGAAGGCCACGACGCGGTAGTAATACGTGCCCGCCGCGACACCCGAGTCGGTGAAGGACGTGCTCGCGGTCGAGCCCACCTGATTGGCGCCGGATGGGGTGAATCCGGCGGTGGCGGACCGGTGGACGGTGTACCCGGTCACGCCCACGTTGTCGGTCGAGGCCGTCCAGCTCAGCTGGGCGCTGCCCTGGCCGCCGGTCGCCGCCAGCGAGCCCGGCGCGGTGGGCGCCTGAGTGTCGGGCGGTCCCTGCTGGCCGACGGGCGTGTTCATGTCGGTGGCGATCTGTGCCGCGGTGAGCGCCTTGTTGTAGATGCGCACCTCGTCGATGAGACCGCTGAAGTACTCACCCGAACCACTGTTGCCGCCGATGCGCAACGGACTCGTCCCGGTACGCAGGTTGCCACCCGTCGGATTGGTGGCCACCTGCGTACCGTTCACGAACATCCGCAACGCCGACCCGTCATACGTGGCCGCCACATGACTCCACGCATTCAGCGGCAGATTGCTCGCAGCAGGCGCGTTCGCCCCCGACGACGTATAGATGAACGCCGCCGGACCACTGCTACCGCTCCCCATGATCGCGTAAGCCAGATCGGCGCCGAACTCCTTCATCAACACCGTCCGCCACCCCGACACGCTCGCCGGACGCACCCACGCCTCCAACGTCATCCCGCCGGTCAACCGCAACGAGCTCGAATCAGCCACCGTCACCCAACTCGACGTGCCGTTGAACGACAACGCCTGACCGTATTTGCCGGTGACGGCCCATGTGGTGTTCGCGGCGGTGCCGTTGTTGCCCTTGCCGGAGGCGTCGCTGACGGCCGTGCCGGTGCCCGTGTCCATCGCGTACGCGGCCACCAGGCCGTCCGGTGCCTGTGACCGCTGGTAGGTCGCGGTGTAGGTCGTCGCGGTGGCGGGCGCGGTGATGTTGTGGTTGGCCGCGCCGCCGTCGGACCAGGAGGTGAGCGTGTAGCTGAAGCCGTCGGCACTCTGCGGCGAGGGCGCGGAGATCGAGTTGTGCGAGCCCACGATCACCGTCCGGGTGAAGGGGGCGACGGTCTGCTCACTGTTGAAGCCGAGTTGCAGCCCGGCGGGCGCGGTCTGGAAGGTCAGGTTCACCGTCTTCGGCTGAAGTGTCACGCTCTTGGTGTCGGTGAGGCCGTGCGCGTCCGTCACAGTCAGCCTGAGCTCCAGGTGAGCGGGATATTCGTGGTCCGGAGGGGCGAAGGACCCGCTCGTGCCGGTGAACGTGGTGATCTCGTGCTCGTGGCAGGTGCTGGGGCAGTGATGCATGATCAGCTTCCACGACATCCGCGCCCCCGGAATCGTGCCGTCCTGGGCGTCCGTGCCGGTGCCGGAGAACGAGATCGTGTCCCCGACCGCCCAGGTGAGGGAGGATGACGGGGAGTCGATGGTCGCGGTCGGCGGCGTGTTGTTCACGTTGACCGTGACGGTGGCGTCTCCCTGGCCGCCACGCCCGTCGTCGGCTCGCAGCTTCACCACGTAGGAGCCCGGCTGGGTGTAGGTGAAGGACGGGGTGGCCGAAGTGGAGTCGTCGAAATCGCCGTCGCCGTCCAGGTCCCACCGGAAGGTGAGCGGGTCGCCGTCGGCGTCCGCGGATCCGGCGGAGGTGAAGTTCACCGCGAGCGGAGCGTTGCCCGACGTGGCGCTCGCGCCGATGACCGCGGTCGGCGGGACGTTGTTGTAGATGTAGCGGATGATCTGCCCGTTGGTGAAGTCGACCGCGAAGAGGTCTCCGCCGGGGCCGGTCTGCAACTCCACGGCGGGGATGCCCGAGTCGAACGTGGTGACGGTCGCCGGGTCGGGCAGGCCATTGGCGCCCTTGGTCATGACCCAGACGCACGATCGGCTGTAGTCGGAGAAGAACATCGCGCCGTCGTAGGCGTCGGGGTAGGAGCCGCCGTTGTAGAAGGCCACGCCGCTGGAAGAGGAGCCGCCGGACGGGCACGGGTCGTTCGGCGCGGGCTTGGAACCGTGGTTCCAGGAGAAGTACGGCGGCGTGTGAGCCCCCGCCCCCGCCGCGTACAGGTTTTCGCAGAGGGTCAGGTTGAGATTGTCATAGCCGCCCTGCCTGGCGGAGCCCTCGTAGCAAGGCCAGCCGAAGTTGTTCACCGGGCCGGTGGGGTCGGCGATCCGGTTGATCTCCTCCCACGTGTTCCAGCCCACTTCACCGGCCCAGACCTCGCTGGTGCCCGGCCGGATGGTGAAACGGAACGGGTTGCGCTGGCCGTAGGCGATGATCCTGGCCACGTTGGGATCGCTGCTGCCGGCGTTCGGGTTGCCGGGGGCGGCCGCGCCGGTGTCCGGGTCGATCCTGATGATGCTGCCGTTGAGGCCCGCGGGGTCACCGCCGGTGCGCAGGTCCTGCGAGCGCAGCGCGCCGCCCTCGGCCGCCGGCGGGGTGAGCGCCGTGCCGACCGGCGACGGCGGGTCGCCGCAGGGGTTGTCCGGGGTGACGTCCGAACTGGTCAGGTTGTCCTGGCCGTAGTCGGCGAAGTTGAAGCTGGCGCCGTCGCCGCCGCTGGCGTAGAGCATGCCGTCGGGGCCGAACTTGAGGTCGCCGACGGAGTGGCTGGGATGTTGCTGGCACCAGTCGGTGATCAACGGGGTCTCGGCGCCGGTCGGGGAGATCACCGACAGGCGTCCTGTGATGAGGCAGCCGTCACCGGTGGCACCGGGCGGGGTCGGGCAGGGGTCACCGCTCACGCCTGCCGTCCCCCAGCGTGGCGCGGTGCCACCGGGCACCGCGTCGTAGGAGTACAGGACGTAGATTCGCGGATCGGCCGGGAAATCGGGGTGCAGGGCCATGCCGAGGAGCCCGCGGTCCCAGAAGTTGTGCACCTGCGTGCGCAGGTCGGCGTAGATCGTCGGCGTGGTGTCGGTGATGGAGCCGAAGACCTTGATCAGGCCGCTCTTCTCGGCGACGAACACCCGGCCGTCCGAGGCGAACTCGATGTTGGTCGGGTTGGTCAGTCCGCTGAAGACGACCTGTTTCTGGAAGCTGCCCGGCAGCGCCTGCGCGGCGGACGGCGCGATGAGCGCCAGGCCGGTGGTGAGCAGCAGGACGGACAGGAGCGCATGGCGAAGCCGCCTCAACACGAGAACCCCCCTTGAGCCGGAACTCCCCCGAGCCCTGAACTCGATCTATCGCACTGATTCAGGCGGAAGTCACGAGGCCTGTCCACATGTGGCCAGCCACGCGTAGAGCAACCATCCCAGCTCGTACGGCCGGCACTCCCGGTCAACGGCAACCGGCGGATAGACCCGGTCCAGCACGCCGAGGCGCATTCCCCGATGCACTCCCGTCGCCGCCGCCCGCAGGCCGCGCACCAGTTTGCGCGGATCCGCCCTGGCCTCCTTACGCCACGTCAGGGCGAGCTCGTCGAGCACGAAGGCGGGCCGCTCGATCATCCAGTCGAGTCCCTTGGAGATCTCCGCCACGTAGGCGGTGCCCCCCGCGTCGGCCAGATCGAGCAATGCCATCGGCCCCATCGACAGCTGATGAACGCTGTAGACCGGATAACCCTCGACCACCGACCCGGTGCGGGCGTCGTAATGCCACCACCACTCCCCCTGCGGCCCCTGGGCCTGGCAGATGCCCAGCGCCACCTGCTCGGCCGCGCGCAACGCCTCGGCGTCCCCGGCGGCGGCGTGCAGCCTGGCCAGCGCCTGCAGCGGGTAGACCTGATCGGCGAAGCAGCCCACGTGGGCGCGGTAGCGGGGGACCAGCGGCCCCTTCCCGAGCGCGTGCGGGTAGAGCCGGTTGCCCGCCAGCCCGCCGAGCAGCCGCTCACGGGCGCGCTCGACCCGGCCGTCGGTCAGACCGGCCGCGACCAGAGCGGCCAGCGCCCACGCCGCTTCGACGGTGTAGATCTGGGCACCGGCGTCCAGCTCCGCGAGGCGGCTCAGCGCCAGATCGAGATCGGCGTGCCCGGCCTCCGCAGCGGCCCAGCAGATCAGCGCGGCATCGCCGGCCCCCGTCACTTCCGGTAGCCGTTTCACCAGGTTGCCCACCAGGTCGAGGAGGGTGTCACCGGCCAGTGCCGCCCGCTGCCGCTCCTCCTCCAGGTACGCCACGCCGAGCGCGACGATCGCCGAGTAACGGATGCTGCGCCCTTCGGGCACCGCCGCCCACGTCCCGTCGGCATCCTGGTGGCCGCGGCGGGTGAACACGAACTCGCCGTCGGCGTATCCCGGCGGCAGCCCGCGCACCGCCAGGTCCACCATGCCGGTCACGAAGTCCTGATGTCCGGAGCTCAGCAGAGCGATCCGGTGATCCGTCACGTCGTCTCCTCGATCCTGCGTTTGACACCGGCCCACTCCCGGACGACCAGGAGCAGGAATCTGCCGTTGGTCCGCACGTAGCGCGGTCCGAGCCGCAGCGGCTCCTGCAGCATGCGGTAGAGCCATTCCAGGCCCAGGCGCTGCCAGCGCAGCGGCGCCCTGCGGGTGCGCCCGGCGAGCACGTCGAACGAGCCGCCCACGCCGTGGATGATCCGCGCCTGGGTGCTCTCGCCCCACTCGCGGATGAAGATCTCCTTCTTCGGCGAAGTGATGCCCAGGAACAGCAGGTCGGCCTGGGACTCGGCGATCTCGGCGGCGACCTCGGCCGAGTCCTCCGCCGGGAAATAGCCGTCACGCGAGCCGGCGATGCGCAATCCGGGATAGCGCAGCCGTACCTCTGCCAGAACTCCGGCCAGCACCTCATCGGTCGCGCCCAGGAAATAGGCGCGGTAGCCGCGCCGGCCTCCCTCGGCCATCAGCTCCGTGAACAGGTCGATGCCCGCCACCCGCTCGGGAAGCCGGTGACCGAGCATCCGCGCGGCCCAGACCACCGCCTGCCCGTCGGCCAGCACGAGATCGCTGTCGAGAACGGACTGCCGCAACGCGGCGTCCGTGCGCATGTTGACCACCTTGGCGGCGTTCACCACACCAATGGTGAGCCGTCTCTTCTCCGAGACCGCCGCCACGCACTGCGCGATCACCTGGCTCATGGTGAGGGCGTCCAGTGCGGTGCCGAATAACGTTTTCCTGGAAGCCTGCTCCGGCGACCTCGTCATCCATCCCCCTGGGTGTCCATGACATATCGGTCCCAGCTTCGGAAACGTGACATCACGGGAGAACCAGCTCGGTGAGCGTCGCGCGATGGTCCGTCCGGGGCATCCGCAGGGTCTGGAAGCTCCGGATCGCGATACGGCGATCGGCCAGCACATGGTCGATGGCCACCTTCGGGAACAACCGCGGCTGCTCGTAGTAGGGCCAGGTCATGGACAGCCCCTTTCCGGTGACGTCGGCGGCGTCCCGGTAGCCGGTGGCGATCAGGTCACGGAGCACCGCGTGGTCCAGGGTGGAGTTGAAATCTCCGGCCAGTACCCGCAGCCGCCCGCCGGCGGGTGGCAGTGCCCGGATGCTCGATGCCCAGCACGCCGTACGCCAGCCCTCGGAGGGCGCGCACGCGTGGACCGCGACGAGGTCCAGCTCCCGCCCGCCCGGCAGGGTGACAACGGCGGGCAGGTGGCGCGGACTCCCCTCGAAGGCGGGGGCCGCGATCGGCGCGTCCGCCGGCCGCAGCGGGTAGCGCGAGTAGATCGCCGCGCCCTCGGAGTCCGTCCCCGGCAGGACGATCTTGTACGGCAGCAGCCTCCCCAGCCCGAGCTCCTCCACCCGTTCCCTCATCAGGTCGGTGAACTCCAGCAGGTTCAGCACGTCCGGCCGATCGCGCTCGACCGCGTCGACCAGTACGGGCGGCAGCACGGAGGAGTGCAGCAGATTGACGGCCATCACCCGCAGCACCGGACCTTCGGCGGGCGGGTTGCGCTCCGGCACCGCGCGTGGCAGGACGGCCACAGCGAAGGCGCCGGTCACCATGAGGGCGGCCACCAGCAGCGTCCCGGCGCGCTGGAAGGCCGCGAAACCCAACGGCACCAGCGAGAGGGCAGCCGCATAGGGAGTGAACGACACCAGCTGGGACCAGAAGAACTTCGGCTCCCATCCGCACAGGCGCAGGCTCGCCCACCCGGCGAGCGCGGCCACCATGAGCCACAGCACCGAGTCTCCTAGACGACGCTGCACTGGCGCCCACGCATCAGCACCGGCCAGGCCGCGTGCAGCGCCTGGCGCCAGTGCCGGATCGGCTCCCCCCGGGTGTGCGCGAGCACGCTGTTGGCCGGGCGCTTGGCCGGGAGAGGGTAGGCGGTACTGGGGATGGGGCGCACGCGCTCCGGGTCTGCGCCGAGCAGCTTGAAGATCTCCTTGGCGAACCCGCACCAGGTGGTCTCGCCCGCGCTGGTGCCGTGGTAAACACCCGGGGAAAGGTCAGACTGCGCCAAGCGGACGAGGTAGTCCGCCAGGTCGGCCGTCCAGGTCGGTTGCCCGCGCTGGTCGTCCACCACGTCGACCGTGGGCCGCTCCCGCGCCAATCGGATCATGGTCTGCGCGAAGTTCCCGCCCTCAGCCCCGTACAGCCAGGCGCTGCGCACCACGTAGTGCCCGTGCTCCAGCGCGGCGCGCTCCCCCGCCAGCTTGGTCCGCCCGTACGCGTTGAGCGGGCCCGTCAGGGCGTCCTCGCGGTATGGCCCCTTGGCGGTCCCGTCGAAGACGTAGTCGGTGGAGACGTGCACCAGCCGCGCCCCAGCCAGATGACAGGCCTCGGCCAGCCAGCGCACCGCGTGCCCGTTGACCGCCAGCGCCTCGGCCTCGTGCGTCTCGGC
>NZ_JBFAMX010000020.1:0-51744 GCF_040659615.1 Nonomuraea sp. NPDC049784 | reverse complement strand
CCGCCGGAGCCGCCTCGTGGCGGACTGATCAGAGCCCGTGTGCCTCCGCCAGCAGCTCGGCCGAGCGCAGCCCCGCCTTCCTGTCGGGCGCGGAGAAGGCGACGATCAGCTCGTCGGCCCCGGCGTGCTCGGCGAACCGGTCGACATAGTCCTTGACCTCGGCCGGATCCCCGACGGCAGAGTATTTGGCCATCTGCACGATCTGCTGCCCAGCCGGAGACTCGAGGATCATGTCGGCCTCCTCCGTCGTGAACGTGCGCCCCCGCCCCAGGAACCTGGTCACCCTCTGCCGCTTCGAGGCCAGGAACTGCTCCTGCGCCTCCTGTGACGTCTCCGCCGCGATCACGTTGAGCGCGGCGATGACGTACGGCCGGTCGAGCTGCGCGGACGGCTTGAAGTCGCGCCGGTAGAGCGCCACGGCCTCCTCCAGCGCGGTGGGCGCGAAGTGGGAGGCGAACGCGTACGGGAGCCCCAGCGCGGCGGCGAGCTGGGCCCCGAACAAGGAGGAGCCCAGGATGTACAGGGGTACGTTCGTGCCCTTCCCAGGTGTGGCGTCCACGCCCGGGATCCGGGACTCGCCCGCGAGGTACCCCTGGAGCTCCAGAACGTCCTGCGGGAACGAGTCGGCGGACGACGGGGTGCGCCGCAGGGCGCGCATGGTCTGCTGGTCGCTGCCCGGCGCCCGGCCGAGGCCGAGGTCGATGCGTCCGGGATGCAGGGTTTCGAGGGTGCCGAACTGCTCGGCGATGGTCAGCGGGGAGTGGTTCGGGAGCATGACGCCGCCCGCCCCGAGGCGGATCGTCCGGGTATGGGCGGCGACATGGGCGATGAGCACGCTGGTCGCCGATGAGGCGATGCTGTCCATGTTGTGGTGCTCGGCGTACCAGACCCGCTGGTAGCCCAGTTCCTCGGCCCGCTGGGCCAGGGCCACGCTGGCGGCGAAGCTGTCGGCCGCCGTCTCGCCCTCGCCGATCATCGCCAGATCAAGGATGGACAGCGGCAGAGCCATGAGTACGCGCCTTTCGCCGAGCGGGTGTGACCTGGCACAGTGCAACAGCCGCCAAGGCGCGGTTATTTCACCGATGGGCCCCTTGACCGGGGCCCATCGGTTTTCAGGACGCCGTGCAGGTCACCGGCGACGGGATGCCGTTCTGACTGCTCCAACTGGCCACGAAGCCGAACGTGGTGGTCGCGCCGGCCGTCAGCGCGCCGTTCCAGTTGAGGTTCGTGACGGTGACGGTGCCGCTGCCCGAGAGGTTGCCGTTCCAGAGCTGCGAGATCGTCTGCCCGTTCGGGAACGTCCAGCCGACCTTCCAGCCGGAGATGGGGGACGAGCCCGTGTTCTTCACGGTCACCTCACCCTGGAAGCTGCCCTGCCACTGGCTCGTCACCTTGTACGTCGCCGCGCAGCCCGAGGGGCCCGTGGTCGGCGTCACAGTGGGAGTGACCGTCGGGGTCACCGTGGGGGTCACGGTCGGGGTCCCGGTGGGCGGTGGGGCGGCCATGGCGAGGTCGTACGCGCGCTGCGGTACGAACTGCCCCGCCGTCGCGATGCACCCGTCGGACTCTCCCGGCGGCTTGACCCAGAGGTAGGCGTCGATCGCCGAGTCACCCGTGTTGGTGGTGCTCCAGGTCCCGGTCGCACGGCCCGCCGGGTCGCACCACTCACTGCCCTGTGGCCCGTTGCCGTTGCGGCTGGTGTCGATGACCGCCTTCAGCTTGGACACGCCGGTCGCCGCGATGACGCTCTTCGCGTACGACACCAGCCCGGGCGTGGACCGGTAATTGGAGGTGTTGAGCGCGATGCCGTCGGCGCTGTTGGCCACGTCGGCCCCGGCCAGCCTCGAGGCAGCCTCCGAGGCGGACAGCCACGCGTCGTGCCCGATGTCGAAGTACACCTTCACCTGTGACGACGTGCCCTTGAGCTTCTTGCCCGCGTAGGCCATGGACGCCTTGACCTCCGCCTGCTGCGCGGAGCTCATGCAGTTCGTCATGATGGCCAGCGCGTCCGGCTCCAGCACGATCGTGGCGGGCCGGCCGCCGAGACCGGCCGCGATCTGGTCGATCCAGGCCCGGTACGACGCGTGGTCCGGCGCCCCGCCCGCGCTGGCTCCGCCGCAGTCGCGGTTCGGCATCTCGTACACGGCCAGGATGGGGATCTTGCCTGCCGCCGCGGCCGCGCCGACGTACGCGTCGACCTGGCTCCGTACGGTGGAGGGGTTGTACGTGGCGAACCACCTGCCCTGGGGCACGGCGGCGATGCGGTCCCTGATCACCGGGGTACGGCTGTCGCTGGGGTTCGCGGCGACCCACTTGACCGCGTTGGTCTGCGGATCCACGTAGAAAGCGGAGTCGGCGGCCGCGGCGGTGGTCGAGGAGAGGACGACCGACCCCGCCACGGCCATGGCGGCCGTCGCGAGGAGCACCGCCAGAACGGGCCTT
Source organism: Nonomuraea sp. NPDC049784 (assembly GCF_040659615.1). Lineage (NCBI taxonomy): Bacteria > Bacillati > Actinomycetota > Actinomycetes > Streptosporangiales > Streptosporangiaceae > Nonomuraea > Nonomuraea sp. NPDC049784. The sequence continues at coordinate 49,302 of NZ_JBFAMX010000020.1, read as the reverse complement.
CTGCGAGACATGAAATTCACTCCGTCCGTCATGTGGGAGCGCTCCCACCGGCATCCGGATCGTAGGCAGCCGTCACTGCCCGCTCAAAGACATCCGATCGCTGCCAACGGCATATGCCCAGGCCAGGGCCGCCTAGGTAGGTGAAACTTTCAAGCACGCCTCGAAGACCGCGGTCAGGCGGTCGACGTCGGCCGGGGTGGGCGTCTCGGGGCCGAGGCGGCGGCGCATGGCGCCGATGCCGAGAAAGACCGCCGTGGCCATGCGCGCCCTGGCGTGCGCGTCCGGGCCGGCGAGACGTTCCTCCAACGGGTTGAGCACGGCCGTGCGCAGACGTTCCTGAGCGACCGCCTGGACTTCGGGGTGGCCGGCCGAGCGCTCCAAGGTGCGCAGGATGGGGCTGTCCGGCGGGTGCTCCATGCGTTCGGCCGCGTATTCGGCCAGCCGCCGCGGCAGGCTCTCGGCGTCGCCGCCGAACAGGTCTCTGAAGCCAGGCTCGCCGTCCAGGACCGCGCCGAACAGGCCGGCCTTGGACCCGAAATAGCGCCCCACCAGGGCGATGTTGGCGTCCGCGGCCGCGGCGATCATCCGAACGGTCACCCGCTCGTACCCATGCTCGCCGAACAACGTGCGAGCCGCACGCAAGATCCGCTCGCGGGTGGCCTCGCGGTCGCGTGGCCTGGCGTCCGTCACCTGGGCGTCCATGCCCGCACTCTACTCAACGACCCCCCACTTGCCGCGCGGCTAGTAAACGCGCGTATACTCATTCGAGTAAAGCTGTAGTAAGGGGATGTGGTGTAGTGGTAGCGCAGGCTCAGGCCGCACCCCCCGCGAGGCGGCAGTACACCCACCGCGAAATCCTCGAGGTCATGTCCGGGCTCATGCTCGCGATGCTCACGTCGATGATCTCGACTTCGGTGGTGGGTACGGCACTGCCGACGATCGTGGGGGAACTGGGCGGTCAGAACCAGTACTCGTGGGTCGCTTCTGCGACCATGCTGACGATGACGGTCTCCACGCCGTTGTGGGGCAAGCTGTCAGACCTGTTCGGGCGCAAGCTTCTTTTCCAGACCGCCTTGGGGCTGTTCGTGGCGGCCTCTCTGGTGGCTGGTCTGTCCCAGGACATTGGGCAGCTCATCGCGGCGCGGGCCGTACAGGGCCTTGGCGTGGGTGGTTTGTCGGCACTCGCGCAGGTGATCTTGGGGGACATCGTCTCGCCCCGCGAGCGCGGCCGTTACTCCGGCTACATGGGTGCGGTCTTCGGGATCTCCACGGTCGCGGGGCCTTTGCTCGGCGGGTTCCTGGTGGACACCGACTGGCTCGGCTGGCGCTGGTGCTTCTACGTCGTGGTGCCCTTCGCGGTGGTGTCCTTCATCGTGATCCAGAAGGTGCTGAAGCTGCCGAAGGTCAAGCGGAGCACCTCTATCGACATTTGGGGCGCGACCACGATCACGGCCAGTGCGAGCTCGCTCATGCTGCTGCTGACGCTCGGCGGCGTCGAGTTCGAGTGGAACTCGTTCTGGACGTACTTCCTGGCGGCGCTCTGCCTGCTCATGGTGGCCCTGGCGGTGGTGGCGGAGCGGACAGCGCGTAACCCGATCCTGCCGCCGCGGCTGTTCCGCAACCGCACGTTCGTGCTCACCAGCATCGCCTCGCTGTTCGTCGGCATGTCGATGTTCGGCGCGATGATCTACCTGCCGCAGTATCTGCAGATCGTCAAGGGCCTCAGCCCGACCGAGTCCGGCCTGATGACGCTGCCCATGGTGGTGGCGCTGTTCCTGTCCGGCGTGATCTCCGGCAAGATCGTCACCCAGACCGGCCGGTGGAAGATCTTCCCGGTCGCGGGCCTGCTGATCGTGGCCCTCGGGCTGTTCATGCTGTCCAAGCTGCACGTCGACTCCAGCCAGTGGCTCATCGGCTTCGACGTGGCGGTGCTGGGCATCGGGCTCGGCCTGTCCATGCAGATGCTCATCCTGGCCGCCCAGAACGGCTCGGAGCTGCGTGACATGGCCTCGACCACGTCGGGCGTGTCGTTCTTCCGCTCGCTGGGCGGCGCCATCGGCGTGGCGGCGTTCGGCGCAATCCTGACGAACCGGCTCAAGGACGAGATGGCCGACATGCTCCGGGCCGCGCACATCGCGCTGCCCGGCGGCGGGGACGTCAAGCTCGGCAGCCCGGGAGCGATCCAGCAGCTTCCCGGGCCGATCAAGCACATCGTTCTGGAAGCGTTCACGCGGGGTCTGGAGACCGTGTTCATGGTGGGCGTGCCCATCGCGCTGATCGGGTTCGTGGCCACGATCTTCCTCAAGGAGCTGCCGCTGCGCGGTTCTTCGACGCCGCCCCCGGCGTCGAAGCCGCTCAGCAAGGACGACCTCGTCCTTGCCGGGCTGCTGCTCGAGCTCATCGCCCAGCGCATCGAGCGGGCGAACGGCGAACGCTCCGCGCTGCTCACCGCGGTCGCCCAGATGGCACCGCCGGACGACCGCACGGAACGCGAGCGGGCCAGGTCGGTCGCACACAGCGTGCTGCGGCCCACCTCACGCACCCTGATCGCCCAGGCCGCGCCCCCGCAGAAAGACCTCGTAACAGGAGGAATCTCACAATGATTCGCAAGTTCGTGGGCACCGTCGCGGCTGCCCTGGCCGTGCTGGCCGGGCTGTGGCTGATGATCTCGCCCTTCGCGCTCGGCACCCAGCCGGAGAACGCCGACTGGACGAACGCCACCCAATCCGAGTTCTTCAGCGGCCTAGGCGTGGCCGTCGTGGGCCTGATCGGCGCGATCTGCTTCGTGGCGGCCATCTACGAGGAGCTCGTGGTGCGGGGCCTGGTGGTCGTACGTCAGCGCCAGGCCGAGCCGGAGCCCGAGCCCGTGCCGGCGCCCCAGGCGTCGTCGGCCGAGCTGGCGAGCCTGCTTGCACCGCTCGTCGAGGCGCTGCGCCAGGACCTCAGCAACTCAGGTGAGCACCGCCGGAACGGCAAGGCTTCCCTGGTCGGAGTGGAGGAGAACCGATGAAGGCGAAACTGGGCGTTTCCGCCCTCGTTCTGCTGTTCCTGGGCGGCCTGTGGCTGGTCGCCGCGCCGTTCGCGGTCGGCTACCAGGCGAGGGGCGCGACCTACGTGGACGCGACGATCAACGACCTGTGGCTCGGCGGCTCGATCGCCGCGATCTCGTTCGTGTCTCTCGTGATCTACGCGGCCGACGCCCTGCGTGACCTGGCCCGCCGCGGCAAGCACGCCGACGCCTGACGCGAGAAGTGCCGTGTTCGGCGGTGACACAGACCCCGCGTGGGAGCAGCATCTGACTGGCAAGCTCCCAGCGGGGCAGTTCGAAATCGGCAAGGACGGCGCCGGCCTGCTCGTGGTCGGCTTCGACGGATCGGGCCCGAGCCGCAACGCGCTCGCGTACGCGGCCGGGCTCGCCCGGAGAGACAACGCCTCCCTGCTCATCGCTTTCGTGGAATCCCTCAACAGCGCAGCGCTGTGGTTCTTCGCCGGGTCGCCGATCATCCCCGACGCGGCGGCCGATCTGGGTGAGGATCTGCGGGACGAGTTGAAGGGCGCGGGCGTGCCATGGCAGTTCGTCAGCGTGCGCGGTGACGCGGCGCGCGAGCTGGAGACGCTGGCCAGCGCGCACATGGCCGACGCCATCGTGGTGGGGCGCTCGCGCTCGAATTGGCACGGTTCGGTGGCGGTCGGGCTTGCGAAAAGGGCTCGCCATACTGTGCTAATAGTGCCTTGAGCTGCTTGAACGTCGCATATGGTGGCGTGATGAAACGTGCTGCCGCCATGGCGTTCCTGGTGCTCGCCTCCGTTTCGTGCGGGATGCGGGCGCCTGCCACAACAGGCTCATCTTCCACGCTGCCCGCTCCCGCGCAACAGATGGCCGGCTCGGCCACGCCCGCGCCCGGTTCGACGGCTCCGCCGTCATTCAATGCGAAGGTCGCGAAGGTCTCCCGCGACCGCCTGCCGTATTCGTGGCGTCCCGGCTGCCCGGTCAACTACAGCGACCTGCGGCTGATCACGATGACGTACTGGGGCTTCGACAACAAGCCGCACACCGGGGAGCTGGTGGTGCGGAAGACGGTCACCGACGACATCGTGACCGTCTTCAGGAAGCTCTACAACTGGCGCTGGCCGATCCAGCAGATGAAGCTGGTGGACGCGTTCAAGGCCGACGACTTCGCCTCGATCGAAGCCAACAACACCTCGGCGTTCAACTGCCGCCAGGCGACCGGGTCCACTCACTGGTCCAAGCACGCGTACGGGGAAGCAATAGACATCAATCCCCTTGTTAACCCATACATAACTGCAAGTGGCGAAACGGCGCACAAAGCGTCCAGGAAGTTCACCAAGCGCCCTATGAGGGGGAAGGGCGTAATAAACCCTGGTGACAAGGTGGTAAAGGCCTTCGCCCAGGTCGGCTGGGAGTGGGGCGGCTATTGGTCGGGCGCCAAGGACCTACAGCATTTCAGCAAGGGCGGAGGCTGAGAGAATCACTCCATGGTGGCTAAGGACGGTGACGGCTGGACCGAGTGCTCCCAAGGCCACAGGCACTGGGGAGTGCACGGTGCCTCCGGGCTCCTCGTCGTGCACCATGACGACCTCGGTGTGCCGTACGTGCTCATGCAGAAGCGCTCCTGGTGGAGCCATCACGGCGGCACGTGGGGGCTGCCGGGCGGGGCGCGCGACAGCCACGAGGACGCCGTCACCAGCGCGCTGCGCGAGGCCATGGAAGAGGCGGCACTCGCCGACGACGGGCTGCGGGTGCAGGGCGTCTACCTCGACGATCACGGCGGGTGGGCGTTCGAGACGGTGATCGCCGAGTCGGCCGAGATGGTGGCCGCGGCGCCCGCCAACGGCGAGAGCAGCGAGCTGCGCTGGCTGCGGCTGCCGGAGGTCACCGACAGGCGGCTGCATCCCGGCTTCGCCGCGACCTGGGACGAGATCCAGGGAGAGATCCGGCCGGAGACCATCGTGCTCGACGTGGCCAACATCGTGGGCGCGCGGGCCGAGCACGGCTGGTGGAAGGACCGGCTCGGTGCCGCGACGCGGTTGGTCGAGGCCGTGTCGAAGCTGCGGCTGGCGCACCCCGTCCTGGCGCAGTGGTATCCGCGCGTCGTGGCGGTCGTGGAGGGCGCGGCCAGGAGCGTGCCTGCTGTGCCGGGGATTCAGGTGGTCGCGGCCACGGGGAGCGGGGACGACGCGATCGTGGACGTGGTGCGGCAGGCCAAACCGTGGGAACGCGTGCTCGTCGTCACCGCGGATCGCGGGCTCCGGGAACGGGTGCACGAGCTGGGCGCCGAGACCGTCGGCCCGAAGTGGCTGCTGTCACAACTCGACGAGTGACCGGGGGCTCAGCGAGCCTCACAGTTCCGCGCGGAGCACGTCGTCGAAGGCAGCCTTGAGTCCCGTCACGTCGAGCACGCGCTGCAGCACCCCGTGCACACCGACCAGGCGTAACGATCCGGCCTGCGCGGCGACCCGGCGCTGGTGCTCCACCAGCGCCCACAGGCCGCTGGAATCGCAGAACTCCAGCTCCCTCGTGTCGATGACGACCCTCACACGCCCCTCGGCGAGGAGCCTGACCAGGCACTCCCTGAGCTGCGGGGCGGTGAGTTTGTCCAGGTCACCGTCGAGGCGCACGAGCGCCGCCGTGTCGCCGCGCTCCACCTCAACGTTGAGATCCGCCACCTCCTGAACGTACACCGCTGCCACTGCAGCCGCTATCGTGGTTTCCGCACAGGAGGGTTCGCATAGTGGACGAGTGCAGCCGCCTTGAAAGCGGCCAGGTCAGCGATGGCCTCGTGGGTTCGAATCCCACACCCTCCGCTCACTCGCGGGTCCCCGCGAAGCCGTCGCCCACATAGGCGGCGAGCTGCAGATAGGCGTCCCTGGCCGGCTCCTGGAGCCGGTCCAGGTCGATCTCCGCGCCCTCCTCCAGATGCGGGTCGTACGGCACGCGGATCACCGCGCGGCACCTGGCGGCGAAATGGGCCTCCAGCTTTTTGATGTCGACCGCGGACTTCGAGCGCGGCCGGACGCTGCACAGCACCACGGTCGCGTTCTTCACCAGGTCGCCGTAGTGGTGCGCCTCCAGCCAGTCGAGCGTCGCCGAGGCCGCCCTGGCGCCGTCCACGGACGGGGAGCTGACCAGCACGATCTGGTCGGCCAGCCCGAGCACGCCGCCCATCGCGGAGTGGAGCAGGCCTGTGCCGCAGTCGGTGATGCAGATCGAGTAGAAGTTCTCCAGCACCTGGGAGACGGCCTGGTAGTCGGCCGCGCTGAACGCCTCGGAGACCGACGGGTCGCGGTCGGAGGCGAGCACCTCAAGCCGCGAGGGCGCCTGCGAGGTGAACGCCCTGATGTCGACGTAGCGCTTGACCTGGTCACGCTCGTTGAGCAGGTCGCGCACGGTGGCCGAGGTCTCCAGGACGAGCTTGTCGGACAGGGTGCCTCTGTCGGGGTTGGCGTCCACGGCGATGACGCGGTCGCCGCGCATCTGGGCCAGGGTGGCGCCGAGACCGACCGTGGTCGTGGTCTTGCCCACGCCGCCCTTCAGGCTCAGCACGGCCACGCGGTGATGACCGGCGGTGACCGGCGTGCGGGCCCTGGTCACCAGCTCGCGCCGACGGCGTACCTCCGGGGGCTCGCCCGGCTTGATCCAGCCTCCGGACGCCTTGTAGACGATGCGGCGCCAGCCCTTGGAGGGGGCGTTACGCCGGCCGCGTAGCAGGGACTCCGGGTCCAGGCTGTCCGCGGTCGGACGTCCGGTGACCGGGGGCCGCGGCGGGGCCGTGAACACCGGGACCGGGGCCGGGTGACGGCGCCGCTGCGTGGGCGGCGGGATCTCCCGCTCCGCGGGGCGCCACTCGTGCTGCTCGGTCCACTGCGGGCGTTCCTGCTGATGAGGACGCTCGGGCGGCTGGAGATGCTCGGGCTCGTGAGGACGCTCAAGCTGGTGGGGAGGCTCCTCCAGCGAAGGACGCTCCTGCTGGAGCGGGTCGGCCCACGACGGCGCCTCCTGCTTGGACTCCGCCCACGACAGTGTCTCGTGCTTGGACGACTCCGCCCACGACGGCCCCTCCGACTTGGCCGGCTCCGCCCATGACGGCGCCTCCGGCTCGGTCCATGAAGGCCGTTCCTCGGGCTCGGTGTGCTGGGGGCGCTCGTCCCCCTGCGAGGTGTCCCGCTCCGTCCACTGAGGAGGCTGGATCGTCGGAAGGGTGTCCGACGGCTCCGGCCACTGCGGCCGCTCGTTCTTCGGAGAGGTCTCCGCCCAGGCGTCCTCCTCGTCGTCCTCCTCCTCGGCGGATTCGTCTTCGGCGGAGGACGCCTCCGGCTCCTCGGTGACCGGCTCGGGCGCGCGCGCCCACTCGGGCACCGTCGACCAGGTGGCATCCTCCTCGCCGGGGGCCTGCTCAGAGGTCTCGGGCGGGGTGAACGACAGCGTGTACGTGTCGGTGTCGTCAGGACGCGGCAACGGCTTCAGCGGAGCGTGGAACGGGTCGTCGTCCACGCTGGGCGGCAAAGTCGCCGGCTCCTTCGTGGGCGTGCTGGCCTCGCCGAGCCACTCAGCCGCCTCGGTCTCGCCCTCAGGGAGGTCCTCGGCCGCCGCGGCGCCGTACACGGAGTCGACGGCCGCGCGGAACAATGGCGGCGTCGGCGTGTCGTGCTGCGCGGGGACGAGCCTCCACGGGTCCTGGGGGTACGGCGAGGCGACCGCCTCGTCAGCAACAGCTGTCGAGGCGGTGACCGGGACGGGGGCCTCCTCCGTCTCCTTGATCGCGTCGAGCCAGGCCAGCTGTTCCTCTAGCGATTCCTCGCGATCGTGTCTTGCCACCGTGTTCCCCCTCGGGTGGGTCTAAAGGGGCAGCAAATACCTTGCAGGTTAACGCCATGGGCTACCGCGGAGCCCGGCAACCCACAACTTCTTTGCCCAGCTACCGTAGTTCGCATGCGAGCCATTGAGATCGCCGAGCCGGGCGGACCCGAGGTATTGGTGTGGCGAGAGGTGCCGGAGCCGCGTGTCGAGCGTGGTGACGTGCTCATCGATGTGGCCGCTTCGGCGGTGAACCGGGCCGATGTCATGCAGAGACAGGGATTTTACGATCCGCCGCCCGGCGCGCCGCCGTACCCGGGGCTGGAGGTCTCCGGCGTGGTGGCCGAGGTCGGCGCGGACGTCGAGCACTTCAAGCCGGGTGACGAGGTCTGCGCCCTGCTGGCAGGCGGCGGTTACGCTGAGCGCGTAGCCGTGCCCTGGCAGCAGGTCATGCCGGTGCCTGATGGGGTGCCGCTGGTGGAGGCCGCCGCGCTGCCGGAGGTGGCGTGCACGGTGTGGTCCAACGTCTTCATGGTCGGGCGGCTGCGCAAGGGCGAGACGCTCCTGGTGCACGGCGGCGCCAGCGGGATCGGCACGTTCGCGGTGCAGCTGGCCAAGGCGCTCGGCTCGTACGTCGTCGCGACCGTCGGCACGGCGGACAAGGGCGAGCGCGTCAGGCAGCTCGGGGCGGACGAGGTCATCAACTACCGCGAGGAAGACTTCGCCGACAAGGTACGCGCGGACGTGATCCTCGACATCATGGGCGCCAAATACCTCGCAGGAAACGTCCGGGCGCTCCGCACCGGCGGGCGGCTGGTGATCATCGGGCTGCAGGGCGGTCGCAAGGCCGAGATCGACCTGGGGGCCCTGCTCGCCAAGCGCGCCGCCGTCCACGGCACTACGCTCCGCTCGCGTCCCGTGGACGAGAAGGGCGTCATCGTGCGTAGTCTCGTGGACAACGTATGGCCCCTCGTCAGCGCGGGGGCGGTGCGTCCTGTGGTGCACGCGAGAGTGCCGATGTCAGACGCCGCCGAAGCGCACCGAATGTTGGATTCGGGGGAGCACGTCGGCAAGATCCTGCTAGTACGGTGAGTGTTATGAATGCTGAGGACAACAACACCCCCCACATCGTGGTGGTGGGCCCTGACTTCCAAGGCCAGGGCGATAGCGGTGAAGATGATCGATCGGTCACGAACCTGGTCGAGCAGCCCGCCAAGGTGATGCGCATCGGCAGCATGATCAGGCAGCTCCTCGACGAGGTCCGGGCGGCTCCCCTCGATGAGGCCAGCCGCAAGCGGTTGAAGGAGATCCACGAGTCCTCCATCAAGGAGCTCGAGGACGGTCTGGCGCCGGAGTTGGTCGACGAGCTGGAGCGCCTGTCGCTGCCGTTCACCGAGGAGAACGGCGCGCCGCCGAGCGAGGCGGAGCTGCGGATCGCGCACGCCCAGCTGGTCGGTTGGCTCGAAGGGTTGTTCCACGGCATCCAGACCACGCTGTTCGCGCAGCAGATGGCCGCCCGTGCCCAGTTGGAGCAGATGCGCAGGGCGCTGCCCGGCGTGCCGCAGGGCGACGACCAGCAGCACCGGCCGCCCGGCGGCTCGGGCCCCTACCTGTAGCGGCGCACGCGCCTGCTGCGGGATAGTCGCCGAACGCAGCTATCCGTAGAGGCGCTCGATCACCTGCGCGACGCCGTCGTCGTCGTTGGCCGCGGTCACGTGATCGACCGCCGCCAGCACGGCCGGATGCGCGTTCGCGACCGCGTACGACCTGCCTGCCCAGCTCAGCATGGGCAGGTCGTTCGGCATGTCACCGAACGCGATCGCCTCGGAAGGCTTGATCTGGTGCTGCGCGGCGAGCGCCGCCAGGGCCGACGCCTTCGTCACGCCCTGAGCGCTCATCTCGATCAGGCCCCTGCGACTGGAGTGGGTCGCGGTCACCAGATGGCCCACCAGCTCGTGCACGGTGGCCTGTAGCTCGTCCACGTCCATGGCGGGGTGCAGAGCCAGCAACTTCGCGCATGGACGCGTGGTCACGGAGTCGACGCGTACCGCTCGAGCCTGCTTGTCCAAGCCGCCGAGCAGGAAATCGGACTCATGCGCAAAACCCACTTCATACTCGACCGAAAATACGAGATCGGACACGTTCGCTCTTAGCTGATCGACGACTTCCGCAAGCACGTCCACCGCGATCAGGTGAGATTCAACTATCCGTTCGGTATGGAGATCGTAGATCAGTGCTCCGTTCGCACAGATCGCGAGCCCGTGGTGACGTACGGCACCCGCGACCTCGCCCATCCACCGGGGCGGGCGCCCCGTCACGAACACGAGCACGGCTCCCGATTCCTCGACTTTGCCGAAGGCTGTGACCGTGCGGGGAGACACGGTTCCGTCGGTGCGCAACGCGGTTCCGTCGAGGTCGGTGGCCACTAGACGGGGTGTGGGAAGGCTCTGCATAACAGGTTCCAGTTTGCCTGGTGATGTCGCGTGGCAGAAATCTTCGTAGGTAGGGGAACACCAACGCGCCAGAATGGTGTTAGATGTGATGGCGTTGTATTAGCTGATCCCGTAGTGAAAACCAGCATGACTTTGTCTGAGCCACCCCGGGTGCTTGCTGTACGACACACCGGGACCCACGAGGTGTGGGTCCCATAGATTCACATCCTGAGGGAGAGCTTTTATGGCTCAGGGAACCGTCAAGTGGTTCAACGCCGAGAAGGGCTTCGGCTTCATCGCCCCGGACGGCGGTGCGCCGGACGTGTTCGTGCACTTCTCCGAGATCGTCGGCAACGGCTACCGCAGCCTTGAAGACGGCCAGCGGGTCGAGTTCGAGATCACGCAGGGCCAGAAGGGGCCGCAGGCCTCTCAGGTCCGAGCCATCTGACCTGTAGCAGCGAGACAGACCGGGGTTCGCTTCCAGCGGGCCTCGGTCTTTTGCTTGTTCCAGGTTGGTCACGGCCGCGAACCTTCTCCGCTTTCCGGCCATCCACCTCTACATGAGGTACGCCTGGTTATGTCACCCCGTGACCGTTGCCGGGGTTTTCGTGCTCTTGGTCAACGACCACCTGCTCAAGCAGGCCTGGCCCGGGTTCGTCACGGGCAAGCTCAGCGACGTCGCGGGACTCGTCGTGGCTCCCGCGCTGGTGGCGTTGCTCTTCTGGCGACGGGCCGACCTGGCGGCGACCGTACTGACCGGGGTGCTCTTCACGCTCGTGAAGGCCACGGAGACGGGCGCTGAGCTGGCTTCCCATGCTTGGACCCTCGTGGCGGGCCCATCGCGCGTCCTGGCCGATCCCACGGACCTCCTCGCCCTGCCCGCGCTCGCCCTGGCCTGGTGGGTACGGCGCCGCAGCCTGGAGTCGGACTCCGCCCAGTGGCGGGTCATCGTCACGATGCCGCTGGCCGTGCTCGCCGTAACCGCCACATCGGCCGCGCCCATGCCCACTGCCGGTTCCGTCGAGGTGGACGGAGACCGGATCATCGTCCACGTGCGGGACGGCTTCGCACGGATCTCCGAGGACGGCGGGGTCACCTGGTCGGAGAGCGACGCCTGGTCGCAAGAGAAGAGGCCCCTCCAGAGCGCCGCCTGCGTGCCCATGCACGCCACGCGGTGCTATCGAGTGGTGCCCAACAGGATGGCCATCGAGCAGTCCGACAACGGCGGCAAGACGTGGGGCCCGTCGTGGGCGTTGGCCGGGGATGACTACGAGCGGCTCAACAGGCGGTACTCGCGGAGGGACGGGCGAGCCTCGATGGCGCTGGCCGTGCAGGCCCGTCCGGGCGGGCACGTCGTGGTCGTCGCGAACGGCGTGGACGGCATCCTGGTCCGCGACGTGTCCGGCGAATGGCGGCGAGTCGGCTGGCCGGGCTCGCCGGAGATCGACGCGGTGGACCTTTCCCCGGAGCGCAACGTCGCGCTCTTCCTGGCCGCGTGCATGCTGTTCGGCGGCGTCGGAGCGGGGCTGGGCAAGTTCAACCGCGCATATATGGGCTTCGCGGCTGCCGCCTCCCTGGGCGTGCTCACCGCGCTCACCGGCTGGACGGCGACGTGGTCGATGGATTCCGACGTGGACATGGCGCCCGTCCTGACCCTCATCGGCATGATCGCGGCCCTGACAGGCGGCGTGGTGTGCTTCGTGCTGACCTTCGCGGGCCGGGCGCGACCTGTTCCCGTCGCCGTCGGAGCGCTGGCCGCACCACTCGTATACGCGGGCGTCTACACGCCCTTCTACGGCTGGTCACAGGGCACCCCGGACGCGTACTGGGTGGCTGTCGCGCTGGCCGTGCTGCTGACCGGTCTCGTGGTGCTCGGGGGCGCCGTCCTCGTCAGGAACGACGCCCGCCGGGCTTACTTGGACGGCTCCAGCACGTCGAGGCCCACGTAGGGCCGCAGCGCCTTGGGAACCACCACCGAGCCGTCGGCCTGCTGGTGGTTCTCCAGGATCGCGACGATCCAGCGCGTGGTGGCCAGCGTGCCGTTGAGTGTGGCCACGTGCTGCGGCTTGCCGTCCTTGTCGCGGTAGCGGACGGCGAGCCGGCGTGCCTGGAACTCCGTGCAGTTGGAGGTCGAGGTCAGCTCGCGGTAACGGCCCTGGGTGGGGATCCACGCCTCGCAGTCGAACTTGCGGGCCGCCGACATGCCGAGATCGCCCGCCGCCGTGTCGATGATCCGGTACGGCACCTCGATCTTGGCCAGCATCTCCTTCTCCCAGGCGAGCAGGCGCAGGTGCTCCTCGTGGGCGTCCTCGGGACGCACGTACGAGAACATCTCGACCTTGTCGAACTGGTGGACCCGGATGATGCCCCTGGTGTCCTTGCCGTACGAGCCGGCCTCGCGGCGGAAGCACGACGACCAGCCCGCGTAGCGCAGCGGCAGCTCGCCGCCGTCGAGGATCTCCTGGGCGTGGTAGCCGGCCATGGACACCTCCGACGTGCCGACGAGGTAGAGGTCGTCCTCGGGGAGGCGGTAGATCTCCTTGTCGTGGGCCACGTGGAAGCCGGTGCCCTGCATGGTCTCCGGCTTGACGAGCACCGGCGTGATCATCGGCGTGAACCCGGCCTCGATGGCCTGCTGCATGGCCATGTTGAGCAGGCCGAGCTGCAGGCGGGCGCCGACACCCCTGAGGAAGAAGAACCGCGAGCCGGACACCTTGGCGCCCCGCTCCATGTCGATGGCGCCGAGCGCCTCGCCCAGCTCCAGGTGGTCCTTGGGCTCGAAGTCGAACACCCGAGGCTCGCCGTACGTCTCGAGCACGACATAGTCGTCCTCTCCGCCCTCCGGCGCACCCTCCTCGACGATGTTGGGCACCGCCTGAAGGAGCTCGTCGAGCTCGGCCCCGAGCTTCTCCGCCTCCGCCTCGGCCGCCTTGACCTGGCTCGCGAGATCCTTGGCGCGCTGGAGCAGCGCGGCCTTCTCCTCGCCCTGCGCCTTGGAGACCGACTTGCCCATGCTCTTCTGCTCGGCGCGTATGGACTCGAACGAGGTCAGCGCGGATCGACGGCGCTCGTCGAGCTCGAGCAGCGTGTCGACGACGGAGTCGTCCTCACCGCGGGCACGCTGCGACGCCCGTAGCCGGTCGGGATCCTCACGAAGGGTACGCAGGTCAATCACAAGCCAAAGGCTACCGGCGCGCGGCAGCAACTCGCCCCCGGATTACCGCGTACACGCGCTCTTGCCTGGGAGCGCGCCCCGCAGCGCCTCAGACCTTGCCTGTGCGGATGCGCGCGAGCCAGTCTCCCGCCTCGGCGAACTCGGGATCGGACGTGCCCCGCTTGATCTGCGGCGCGATCCCGTCGGCCCGCGGGTAGCTGCCGAGGAAGCGCACCTCACCGCAGATGCGGTGCAGCCCGGCGATGGCCTCCCCGACCCTGGCGTCGGCGATGTGGCCCTCGAAGTCGAAGTGGAAGAAGTAGCGCCCGATGCCGTCGCCGGTCGGCCGCGACTCGATGCGCGTCAGGTTGACCCCGCGCACGGAGAACTCCGTCAGCATCTCCAGCAGCGCGCCCGGGTGGTCGTCGGCGAGGAAGACGACCAGCGTGGTGCGGTCGGAACCGGTCGGCTCGGGCAGTGTGCCCGGGCGGCTCACCTTGATGAACCTGGTCACGGTGTCGGACCTGTCGCCGATGTCGGCGACGAGCTGCACCAGCCCGTAGTGCTCTCCGGCGATGCGGGCGGCGATGGCGGCGTCGTACGGCGAGCTGGGCAGCGAGACCTCCTGGGCCGCCGCCGCGGTCGAAGGAGCGGCCACCACGACGGCTTCGGGCAGCTCACGCGCGACGAAGGCGCGGCACTGGGTGATCGCCGCGGGATGCGTGTAGACCCGCTTGATGTGAGGGATCTCGGTGCCGGGCCTGGCCAGCAGCGAGAACTGCACCGGCAGCAGCAGCTCGGCCGTGATCAGCAACGGCTCGCCCCAGGCGAACTCGTCGAGTGTCGTGGTGATCGCACCCTCGATGGAGTTTTCCAGCGGCACGACGGCGCCGTCGGCGTCGCCGGCGCGGGCGGCGGTGAGCGCGGCGCTCACGGTCGCGCAGGGCAGACGCTCGGCCGTCGGGTCGAGGAGCCGCAGGGCCTCTTCGGTGAAGGTCCCTTCCGGTCCGAGATAGGCGAGTCTGGGCATGTATCAAGAGTATCCGCAGGTGGACCGCCCATGTGCCCTTTCGGCGCGGAGCGTGTCTACAGCGGCTCCGAAGCCCGGGACGGGATCATCGGCCCGAGCCCCAGCCTGGCCGCCCGTACCGCCTCTTCCTCCTCCGGCGACAGGGGCTCCCGCCCTTTCCCGCCCACCACGGGCCGGATGTACGTACGTGTCTCACTCCGCCCGTTGATCGAGGTCAGCACGATGCCGTCACCGAGCCCGTTGATCATCGCCACCGAGAACGACAGCCGCCCGGTCATCTCGGAGAGCGCGTCGTACCGGCAGACGGCCACGTCCCTGATGGCCTTGAGATCCCCCATGCCGTCGCTGATCTGCCGGGAGAGCATCCGCCGGCAGTCCTCCACGAGCGCTCTGGCCTGCTGGAGCGCCCTATACCCGATGAAGACGCCACTCACCCCGGCGACGACGCCCACGATCATCCATGTGGTAACGAGCACGGCACAGAGAGTAATGGTTCGGTCATGTGATCTCACGCCGTTTCGGCAACCAGGACACCAACATCCACACGAGAGCCAGCGCCCCCAGCCCGAACCCGTTCTGGACGATCTTCCCCAGCACCAGGCTGACCCCCGGGATGTCGGCCGCCTTCAGCGAGACCCCCCACCAGGGGACGGGCACCACGTAGTACAGCCAAACGCCCGCCGCCACCCTCAGCCTGACCGGATCGCGCCCGTCCCCCACGATCGCGCCGAGCACCACGACCACCCAGGCCAGATGGTGGATCCAGGCGACCGGGGAGAGCAGCACGGCCATCAGCCCGACCAGCGCGACCGCGGTCATGTGGTCGTTCGCCTTGTACGCGTCCCGCGCGCCGCGGAACCCGTACCACGCGACCACGGCCACCACCACGATCCAGATCAGGGACGTCGCCAGATCGGGCATGTAGAGCCGGAGCAACATGCCGCGGATCGACTGGTTGGTGGTGGCCGCGTTCGCGCCGACACGTCCGGGATCGAGCAGCGCCGAGAACCAGAAGCCGGCCGCGTCCCGCGGGATCACCGCGAACGGCAGCAACGTCAGCACCGCCGTCGTGAAAGCCGCCATGAAGAACGTCCGCCACTGCCGCGTGACGAGCAGGTAGATCAGGAAGACACCCGGCGTGAGCTTCACGGCTGTGGCCAACCCGATCAGGAACCCACGAGGCCACCAGGGCTTTCTGGCCACGCAGTCGGCCAGGCACAACGCGACCAGCAGGATGTCCACCTGACCGAACCGCACCTGGTCCCTGATCGGCATCAGGTACGCGCAGGCCACCATGAGCAGCGCGAACACCCACGGCACGTACTGCCGCAGCGCCTCTCTCCGCAGGACCTCTCTGAACGCGAACCCCACGGTCACGGCCAGCGCCACGAAGATCCCGGCCGTCCAGACCCACTGGGCGGTCCCCCAGGACATCTTCGCCAGCGCCACGGCCAGCATCGCCGCGATGGGAGGATAGGTGAAAGGCAACAGCTGCGGTGCGGGTGTGACGTAGTCGTACACTGACCGGCCCTCGAGCAGCATCTGCCCGCCGGTACGGTAAACGTCGAGGTCGACCAGGCGTTGATCGTCGGGATTGGTGAGCCACATGTGCACCAAGGGCGCCACGGCCGCGGCGACCACGAGCACCACGACCGCCCACGCCCACCACTGCCGCCGTATCACCTGCACCTCGCCACTTGTCACGATGTGGCACGTTACCGTGGCTGTTGTTGATCGAGGGGCAATCACTGGGGGTTCTGTAAATGCCACATGCCATGCCCAGCCGGTACGGCGAGCACGACGAACGGCATGCGTCTGCCCCTTTCACGGCAACAGACACACCTTGCGCAACATCGGCCCCTGAAGGCACCGCAGCGACACCGGCGCCCACCGGCCCTGCCCCGGTCCCCCCGCTCAAGCCGACCCCCAGCACGCCAACCCTCAGATCGGCCCTCGCCACGCCAACCCCCGAGCCGGCTCTCGCGGCGCCAACTCCGAAGCACGCCCTCGCCGCTCAGGGGAGCACGGGAGCCAGCGCCGCTCCGGCAGGCTGGCAGGCCCTCGCCACTCGAGGCAGACGGACCCTCGTCGCATGGTCGAGCGGGCGGACCCTCGCCGCGCTCATCCTCAGCATGACCGCCACGATGTGCCTCATCCCATCGCCGGCGGCCGCCACGACATCCCTCACCACATCGACCAGAGCAGCCACAAAGGCCACCCTCCAGACCGGCGCACCAGCTGCCAGCACGCGACCAGCCGCCGGAGGACGATCCACGCCGACCGCCCAAGAGCAGGCCGTTCAGGCGGCGCGGGTGGCCCTCATCGGCGTACCAGGCCTCGAATGGAGCGACCTGGACCCGTCGCGAACCCCCAACCTGTGGTCACTCGTCAGCCAGGGCACCTCAGGCTCCCTCTCGACGCGTGCCGTACCGCCCCCGGACCGCGGCACCACCTGCCCCACAGCGGGCTGGCTGACCATCTCAGCAGGCCAGCGGGCGGGCACGGCGGGCAAGGGCTGCCCTCAAGCGCCCGCCCCACAACTCACAGGAGAAGCCGCCAAGATCCCGGACTGGCAGGCCCTGACCGCGTACCAATCCGAAACCGGATACGACGCCCAGCTCGGCACCCTGGGCCAGCTGGTGACGGACAACGGAGGCAAGGTCGCCGCCGTAGGCCCCGGCGCCGCCCTCGCTGCGGCCGATAAGTCCGGAAATATCGCCAAATACGCTCCCACCCCCGACGCCGTCGGCGACCTGACCCCGTACAACCTGATCATCATGGAGGTCGCCGACCTGGCCACCGCCTGGACCAAGCAGCCCTTGGACGAGTACGGCGTCCCCACCCAACTGCCGACCGCAGCCCGCCAGGAGGCTGCGACCCGCGCAGACCGCCAGCTCGGCACCCTGATCGCCAAGCTGCCCGCCGACACCACCGTCCTCGTGGCAGGCGTCTCGGACGTGTCCCCGAACGCCCACCTCCACGTGGCGATCGCCAAGTCCCCGAACGGCCAGCCGTACGGCCACGGCTACCTGACCGCCACGTCCACCCGCCAAGACACCCTGGTCACGATCACCGACCTCACCGCCACCACCATCCACCTCCTCGGCCTCCCCGCCCCGCGCCAGGTGGTCGGCCGCGCCTGGCAGCCCAACGGCACCACCTCTGCCACACCGGCCGACACGGTGACGGAGCTGGCGGACGGCGACCTGGCCAGCCAGGTGCTCCGGGAGGTACGCGGCCCGTTCTTCACCGTCCTGGTGACGGTTCAGCTCCTCTTCTACGCCTTCGCCGCCCTGGCCCTCCGCCGCCGCCGCTCCCCCAACCGTTCAACCCTCACGTCCAACACCTCCGAGGGTGCCACCGGCACCACCCGCACCCCTTCATCAGCCGACTTCGCGGGCACCTCTGCCCCGGCCCCCTCACCGGCCGACTTCGCGGGCACCACAACTCCCGCCGCCTCACCCGACGACAACACCAGCACCACAACCGCCGCCCCCTCGTCCGCCGGCATCGCGAGCGCCTCAAAGCTCCTCAAAGCCGTCCAGATCGTCGCGGTGATCAGCGGGGCCATCGCCGTCTCCACGTTCCTGGCCCAGCTGGTGCCGTGGTGGACGCTGCCGGTGCCGATGCTGTCGGTGATTGTGACGATCCTGGCCATCGCCGGTCTGGTCACCGCCCTGGCCTTCGCCGGGCCCTGGCGGGCTCACGTGCTGGGCCCGCTCACCGTGGTCGCCGCCGTGACCTCCCTGGCCCTCCTCATCGACGTCATGACGGGCTCCAAGCTCCAGGTGAACGCCGTGACCGGCTACGAGCCCGTCACCGGAGGACGCTTCTACGGCTTCAGCAACATCGCCTTCGCCGTCTACGCCACAGGCACCATCCTCGGGCTGGCCGGGGTGGCCCAGTGGTTGCTCGGCAGGGGTGTGTCCAGGGTCGTGGTCGTCGGGGTGTGCGCGGTGTACGGAGGGGTCGCGGTCTTCGCGGACGGGTGGCCTTCGTGGGGGGCGGACTTCGGCGGTGTGCCGGCGTTCGTGATCGGCTTGGCGGTCTTCCTCATACTGCTTTCCGGCAAGCGTGTGTCCCTGCTGAGGCTGCTGCTCGTCGGCCTGATGGGAGCCGTGCTGGTGGGCACCCTTTCCGTCATCGACTGGCTGCGTCCCGATGACCAGCGGACCCACCTGGGCAACTTCGTGCAGCAGATCATCGACGGCCAGGCGTGGACAGTCGTCGGGCGCAAGTTCAGTGCCATGATCGGCGTAACCATCGGAAACTGGTCACTGACCCTCCTCTCGCTGGTCGCGCTGGCCTTCCTCTTCCTGGTGCTCGCCCGCCCCTCGCGCTGGGGCGCCTCGGCCCTCGGCCAGGCGTACCACCTGGCTCCGACGCTCCGGGCAGGTCTTTTCGGCGCTCTCACGTGTGCCTTCGTCGGCTTCCTGATGAACGACTCCGGCATCGCCATCCCCGCTATGGCCCTGACGGTGGCCGTGCCGCTGACGCTGGCGGCCTGCGTTCGCGCCCTGCAGCTCGCCAAGCCCACAGGATCAGCGCCGCCGTCAGGGCAAGCAGCGCCCACGCGAGCTGAGGCCTGAGCACGGTCATCAGCCACTCGAGGTCCTGTGGCTGCCCCACCACCCTCGCAGGGAGGTACGCGAGCGACAGGACCAGCAGGTGCGCGACCACGAACCCGTCCACCGCGGAGGCCGCCACCAGCGCCAGCAAGCCGAGCGCCAGGCCGTCGTACCAGGGCAGGATGTACGGCGTGGCGAACAGGTACGCCACCACCAGCCCCACCGCCACAACCGGTGCCTCAAGCCCACCGGCTCCAGGCGAGGTCCCCAGACTCACCCCATTCGACGTGTCGTCGTCCTTCGCCAGGCGCGCGATGTCTCGGCTTCGGCGTCCGCTCGCTGAGAGCCGGCTTGACCGGCTGGAGCGGGAGGCCAGGCGGAGCAGGGACCAGGCGGTGAGCATGAGGACGAGGAGGGAGCCGATCTGGATTTCCGCCCGGTAAGCGCTGCCGGTGCCCACGATGGCCTGGAGCCAGCCCTGGACGAGTTTCCAGAACGAGACGTGGGAGATCGACTTGCTGGTGCGTGTCATCGGGGCGATCGCCTCTGGACCGACGATCGCGTATCCGGCGACCACCACCACGAGCGCGCACGCCGCCATGAGGGCCAGGCGGGCGGGTCGTCGCCGTAGCTCCCAGGCCGGCCCGAGCGCCACCAGGCCGGCGTTGACCTTGATCGCCACGCCCAGCCCGAGCAGGACACCGGAGCCCATGGGGCGGCTTCTGGCCAGGAGCGCGGCGACCATGCAGGCGATGGCGAGGGTGTCCACATGCATGCCCGCCACCAGCTGGTAGAGCAGGAGTGGGTTGGCCGTCCACAGGAGAGCGGCCCTCAGCCGCCTGGTGGGATCGTCTCGGGTGAAACGGTCGATGAGGAGGCCCGTCACGATGAATGCGGCGGCGTTGAACAGTGCCAGCACAAATATCGTCAGGCGGAGTGAGTCGCCGCCGATCCAGCTCGCCACCGCTTGCAGGGCCGTTGCCACGGGGCCGTACACGCTGGGCTCCTCGCGCCACGGATCCTCGACCGCGTCGGCGATGGGGTCGCCCGGCAGGTCGACCGCGCCATGGGTGTACGGGCTCAGGCCAAGCGTCACCATGCGACCGTAGGCGGCGTAGTTGAGGTGGTCGCCGGAGCCGGAAGGAGGCAGGAACGCGAGGATTGCCGCGGTCACGCAGCCCGTGAGCACGAGGATGCGGGCGCTGGGCAATGGCAGGCGAGCCCTTCGGGTGCCTGCCTCGCCGTCCCGCGAGTGGAGGGACGCGGTGGGGTGGCGGACCAGGGCGAGGGCTGTCAGGAGGCCGAGGCCGCCCAGGATGAGCGCGACCGCGGCAAGGGCCACCACCAGGTGAGGCTCGGGGTGGACGTCAAGAGAGTACGGCGGGTGCCAGCTCGGGCCGGTCAGGGCGGGGACCATCGGCGACGGGCCCAGGAGGCCTATGGTGATCGTCAGCAGGATCGAGGCGCCGATCGCCGCCGTGGCCGGCCCCGCGAGCCGGCCGCGTGCCTTTTCGTGCCGCTTCTCCGAAGTCACCGGCAAATTCCAGCACACTCGCAAGGCGGCTTCGGACGGGCGAGGCATTCCTGTGGATAACTCGGATCGGGCCATGGCCTCTGTGGATCACGGAGCCCGAGCTGCCCGATCGTGGATTTCAAGCTTGGGACCGCAGAGGCTGCCCGAGCTGAGGATCACCGACCCTGACCTGGGGATTGCGGCAAATCGTCGAGCCTGAGGCGCAAGCCGGGGTGGCCGCTGAGGACGGCCGTGATTGCGCCTGGCGCCGGCAGCATGACGTCCGTCGGCGCTCGAACTGGGTGTCGTGGAGCCCGAGCACAGTGGCTCCACGACACGGTCCCGGAAGTGAAACCGCCCGGTCCGAGGTGCGGCCGGAAGCGACGCCGCCCGGCATAGGGAACGACCACTGGGAACGAAGCCGCCCCACATTTCCCAGTCGGCTGATCAACTCGATGTCCAATAGGTGGAGATGGTCAGCGATTGAGCCGAAGTTTGTCGAGATTTTGGGCGATAAGCGGCTCCCTGGTGGCCAGGGCTCGCGCCACGTCCCGGAGTTGCCTGGCTCGATGGAGCTGTGCCCGCCAGTCCGTCCCCGTGGCACGGTGGGCCATCTCGACCTCGACCTCCACGACCCGGAACCCCTTGCGCAACAGGTCGATCGTCAGCGCCGTCTCCACCCCGAACCCGTGCGCCAGCGGACGCGCCGCTTCGAAGGCGGCTCTGGTGAGGCAGCGCTGGCCGTTGAGAGGCTGGACGGGCTCGAAGCCGGTGGCTCGGCGGATGCCCTCTTTCGACAGGCGTACGACTAAGCCGTGGCCGCCCAGCTTCACCCTCGTCGCGAAGACCGCGATTGTCATGTCGGCCTTGGACGCGCGTACGGGCTCGATGAGAGGTGCGGCGGCGCGGGCCGTTTCGCCCAGGTCGGCGTCCAGGAAGAGGAGGTGGCGAGGGCTGCGGCCCTCGTCCAGGAGGCGGACTGCCTCCGCTCCCGTCTCCATCGCGGCGGCCTTGCCCTTGTTGCGGCTGTGGCGCACCACCCGGGCTCCCGCCGCGCGCGCCACCCTGCCGGTCTGGTCCGTCGAGCCGTCGTCCACGACCACGACCAGATCCACGCCGGGCAGGTTCGCGGCTGCCGTGACGGTGGCCGCGATGCGATCGGCTTCGTTGACGGCCGGTATGACGACCGCTGTGTCGCCGTCACTACTCATCGAGCATCACCTCCGTACACGACACCCTCCCGAGGCCGGGCGAGCAAAATGGCCGACATCCGAGCGCGGACCCACCCGAGCGCCACTGACGGCCTGAGCGCGGCCCCCACCCGAGCGCCACCGGCATCCCAAGTGCGGACCCACCCGAGCGCCACTGACGGCCCGAGCGCAGCCATCACCCCGAGCACGGCCCTCATCCGAGCGCCGCCGCCGGCGTCCCGAGCGCGGGCCGACCGGTGCCGATGGCCCTGTCCAGGTCACCATCGCCACCGTAGCCGACATCCGCACTTCAACGCGGCACGCCGCCGACCGGAGGCCGCGCCGACACGAGTCCGCGCAGGCGGACGCGCACGGATAATGTCATGATCCCTCGGTTATGAGGAACTCCTGCGGCACCTCATCGTGCACGGTGAACACCGAGTCGAGCCCGGTGACCTGCAGAATCTTCCGTACGGCAGGACGCGGGGCCGCAACTTCGAGCGCCCCTCCCTGCTCCTTCATCCGTTTGAGTGCCGACAACAGCACGTTCATCCCCGTGGAGTCACAGAAATCCACGGCGGACATGTCGATGACCACCCGGCTGGGCCCCTCCTTCAGCAGCCGAGTGAACTCGGTCTGCAGGTGAGGCGCCGTGTAGAGGTCGATTTCTCCGGTGATGGCAACGAGTGCTGACCCGGCATGTGATCGAGTCGAGACCTTGAGCTCCACATGGGCAGGCTAGCGGCGCGGAGGCTTCCGGTCACGTTCTCACGCCGATAGGGGAACCACAGGTTTTTGTCCTCCGTTTGGGCTCCATGGAAACGGAGAGTACGCGAAGCTTGACAACGTGATACCAGAACCAGCGCGACCTCATGGAGAAGGAGGGGCTGGGGCACGGCCGGCGGGCCCCGCGTCGATGAAAGCAGACAAACCTGAAGATCCTCAGCGTCAAGGACTCCGGGAGCGCCTGGAGACCATCCTCATCCGCACAGAGAAGGCCACGTCATGGCATGAAGAAGCAGAACGCCTCCGCAGCCTGGTGAACCGCGAAGGCTACGTCCCCATCCGCACCCGGCTCGCGATCGAGGACCTCGACTTCGTGGCGGGTGCCCGCACTGATCTGCTCAGGTTCTTGGAGCTCGGGCTGAGGCTGCTGGATCTCCATCAGCCGAGGGACGCGGGAGGCATCACCAGCGACGCCGCCCACCCGATCCTGCGGTGCCGGAGCTGCATGTGGCGCTGGCCTTGCCCGACATTTCGAGCAATGTCGGAGTCGTTCGGAGCCAGGGAAGCAGCAGAAGCACCACCACCCGAATCCACACCACCAGAGACGGCACTCCCCGAGAGCGCCTGAGACGGGGAGATCCAGGAGGTCAGCCGCCGAAACCGCCGACCAGCGGAAGCCGGATCTCGAACCGGCAACCCGGGCCGTCGTTGACCACCCCGATCACCCCGTCGTGCGCCTCCACGATCCCCTGCGCGATGGCCAGTCCCAGCCCTGCCCCACCGCCCGCGGCAGGGGTACGAGCAGCCTCTCCCCGGAAGGCCACCTCGAACACCCGAGGCAGGTCTTCCTCAGGAATCCCCCCACAACAATCCGTAACCGACAAACAAGCCATTCCCTCGTCATCCACCCCCGCCCGCAGCACTACGGTCTGGTCCGATGGCGTGTGCCGGATGGCGTTGACCACGAGATTCCGCAGCGCCCTCCCCAACGCCCCGGCGTCGGCCTCCACCGGCACGGATGCCGAAGCCTCCGCCGTGAGAACCACGCCCTTGGCCCTGGCGAGCGGCTCGGCCCCGGCGAGCGTGTCGGCCACGAGGTCGGCAAGGCCGATGCGCGACCGCGAGAGCCGCAGCGCCCCCGCGTGGATCCGCGACAGCTCGAACAGGTCGTCCACCATCGCCGAGAGCCGCTCCACCTCAAGCTTGATCTGCCCGTGGTAGCGAGCGACCGTCGGCGGGTCCGACACCACCCCGTCCTCCAGCGCCTCGGCCATGGCCCGCATCCCGGCCAGCGGCGTACGCAGGTCGTGGCTCACCCACGCGACGAGCTCCCGCCGCGCCCCCTCGAGTGCCCGCTCCCGCGCGTACGCCTCCTCCAGGGTGTTCGCGATCGTCTGGAGCTCGGCCGGCAGCCCCTGCGGCGCCGCGAACGGCACGGCCCGCACGGCGGACACCAGCCTCCTGCTCTCCCGCACCACCCGCCTGGCCAGCACGAACGCCACCCCGAGCCCGACCAGCCCGCCCACGGCCACCACGCTCAGCACGAAGTCCTTGACGGGGCCCCCGATGATCATCTTCATGATGATGGCCACGACCCCGGCCAGCGTCGCAGCCACGGCGACCACCACGACCACGGCCAGCATCACCCCGATGGACCTGGTGCGCAGCCGCCCCATCACCCAGATGCCGAGCAGCGCGATCACCAGGCCGAGCCCCGCGGTGACGGCCACGACCGTGAGCAGCTCGCTGGCCCGCACCATCAGGAACCGCCCTCCAGCGGCTCGTACCGGTACCCGACCCCCCACACCGTGACGATCCTCCGCGGCTCGGTCGGATCTGCCTCGATCTTCTCCCGCAGCCGCCGTACGTGCACGGTCACGGTGGAGGAGTCGCCGAACGACCACCCCCACACCTGGTTGAGCAGCGCGGAGCGGCTGAAGGCCTGCCGAGGATTGCGCATGAGGTAGGCCAGCAGATCGAACTCCCGAGCCGTCAGCATCACCTCGTCCCCGCGCAGCCGTACCTCATGAGCTCCCACGTCCACCACCAGGTCCTCGTCCCGCAGCACGCCGGTCCCACCGGTCACGGACGCGCCACGGGCCCGCCGCAGCACGGACTGCACGCGCAGCGCCAGCTCGCGCGGGCTGAACGGCTTGGTCACGTAGTCGTCGGCCCCCGTCTCCAGCCCGACCACCCGGTCGATCTCCTCGCCGAGCGCGGTCAACATGATCACCGGTACGGGCCAGCGCTCCCTGAGCTTCCTGCACACCTGCAGCCCGTCGATCTTGGGCAGCATCAGGTCGAGCACCATGAGGTCCGGCGGATTGGCCAGCGCCCTGCGCAGCGCCTCCACGCCGTCGCCGACGCATTCGACCTCGTGCCCGTCACGTTCCAGATACCGCGCGACGACCTCGGAAACGGTCGGATCATCATCGACGACCAGGATGCGGGTGTTCACGCTTTCACGGTACGGCTGGCGCGCGGGGAAGTGTCATGCACGTCATTGGTTCGTAAGCCTCGCGGATCATGGCCGGAGGACGTACGGTGGGCTGCATGGGTAGAGTCGTGATGCTCGTCATAGGGACCCTGCTGGGTCTCTTCGTGCTGTTCAACTTCCTGCTGCCGATGGTGATGGGCCTGCTCAAGGTCGCCCTGATCATCGGCGTGGTCGCCTTGCTGGTATTCATCGCGGTGACCGTGGTGGGCAAGTCCTCGCGATCGAGTTGACGTCCTTCCTGTTCGACCCGTGGCTGGTCGGGATCACCATGGTGGCGATCCTGCTGCTGGCCACGTGGGCAGCCATGTTGCTGCCCGTTCTCAGTGGGGAGTCGCCGAGCTTTCCGCTGACCTACGCGCGCCGCACGGCCTTCCAGCGCCAGCGTGACCCGGACGCGGCAGGCCGCTCGCGTCCACGAGCTCCTTGAGCATGCCCCGCTTCAACCATCAAGCGGGGCTCCTCGAACGAGACGGGTGAGCCCTGATCCACTCGGATACTCGAAGTAGGGCTCATGATCGATTCTCTTGTCACGTTAGTCGTCAACATGTCCGGGGGCAGCGCCGCGCTCGGAATCGTGCTGTTCACGCTAGCCGTACGGCTCATGCTGCTACCGCTCAACGTACGCAGGGACCGCGCGATGAAGATCCGCGCACGGCTCGCCCCCAAGCTGCGCGAGCTGCAAAAACGCCACGCGCGCAACCCTGAGCGCCTGTCCAGGGAGACGTCCGCGCTCTTCGCCAAGGAAGGCACCTCGCCGTTCGCCGGATACCTGCCCATGCTGGCGCAGCTGCCGTTCATGTGGCTGATGTACCGGGTGGCCACGCATCCGAGCGCGCTGGTCGGCCATGACCTGTTCGGGGCTCCACTGGGCCAGCAGGTGGCTGGCGTGGTGGCTCATTACGGTCTGGCCAGCACGCCGGTTTTGGTCTTTGTTCTGGTCATCGTGCTGGTCGCGGCGGTGGCGTGGCTCTCCGCCAGGAGTATCGAGGTGGCGGAGGACCAACCGGAGCTGCTGAGGAAGGTCCTGCCGTTGATGCCGTACGGCTCCGTGCTCGCCGCGCTGGTGCTCCCGCTCGCGGCCGCGCTCTACCTGCTCGTCTCCACGGCGTGGGCCGCGGGCGAACGGGCAGTGCTCGCTACCCGGCCTCTTTGAGGGTCTTGACCTGCCCGTTCATCGACACATGAGGGGCGGGCAGGATGGCCCACACCGTTGTCGTGTCGCCGTCGTGCCGGACCCCCCAGCTCTCAGCCACGTACTCCACGATGCCGAGCCCCCGGCCCCCGAGCGAGGAGAGGGTCGGGCGGCCGGCCCGCGGCTCGGTCGCCGCGCCCCCGTCGCTCACCGCCACCTCGATGTGATCGTCACTCCGCAGCCAGGCCACCCTCACCATGCCCGACGGCAGGGGGTGCGCGTGCCTAAGCGCGTTGCTCAGCAGCTCGCTCACCACCAGCACGGCGTCGTCGATCGCCGTCGAAAAAACCCCGCTGTCCTGCAGCTCAGTGCTCAGGCGCTGGCGGGCAACGGCGACGCTGGACGGCGCGTACGGCAGCAGCACCACGCTTGACACACCCACCTCCCCGTTCCCTGTGCCCCCCACGGGAACACTCCCCGGTACGACCGAAATGCCCCGTTACTCGATCCCAGAAACCGCATCTCGATCACAGCTTGTGCACATTGGACGATAGATCAGCGCAACTGTGACCACCTCGTTACCGCATCGGTGTGTCGGATCCGATAGGGGAAACAGCTCGTAGCAGGAGCCGCATTCTCGTCCCTCCTCCAGGTCGCGGGTGGGCGCTCACATCTCCCCCCTGGGCCCTCGCGAGGCTGCGGACGATGTAAAGACCGAGCCCTACTCCACCAAACCTTCTCCGGTCGCCGCTGTCCACCTGGACAAACCTCTCAAAGATCCGCTCCCGGTCAGGCGGCGCGATCCCCACCCCTTCGTCATCCACGACCACGACGACGTTGTCGTCCTCTGGCCAGGCCGCCACGCTGATCAATCCGCCCTTGGGCGAGTACTTGAACGCGTTCTCCAGCAGCTGCCCAAGAACGATGTCCGTGGCCAGCGCATCACCCAGCACGGTCGGCAGCCCGTCGGCGATGACCACCTCGACCCGGTGCTTGTCCGACAGCGCGGGCAGCCCCAGGGTGGCCGCGTCGATCCGCTCGGCCAGGTCGAACGCCTCGATCCGCACCTTCAGCTCGTCCGCCCCCGCTCTGGCGCCGAGCAGCAGGTGGTCCATGAGGTCACCCAGCGACCTGGCCCGCTCGGCGATCGTGTGGACGGCCGAGCGGCGCTCGGGGTCGCTCATCTTGTCCCAGCGCCTGTCGAGCGTGCTCGCGAACCCGCGCACGATCGTGATCGGCGTACGCAGCTCGTGGCTGGTCGTGGCGAGGAACAGGTCCTTGGCCTCCTCGAGCTCCTTGGCCGTGGTCACGTCACGGAAGTCGATGACCACCTCGCCGGTCTCCTCGACCCGCGCGCTCACGACGTCGAGCCACCGCCCGGTCTCCATCTGGAACGTGACCTTCTCGCCCGGTTTGGGCAGCGGGAACGGCGGCGGCCCGCCGATGACGGCCTCGGCGGAGAACGCGGTGAGCTCGGCGGCGGCCGGGTTCCACCGCACCACGCGGCCGGCCGCGTCGAGCACCGCGATGCCGTCGGCACTGGCGTCGAAGACGGCCTGCTCGTGCGCCCGCTGCCGGATCGCCTCCTGGTAGGCGACCGCGTTGCCGACGGCGATGCCCGCGTGCCCGGCCAGCAGTTCCAGCAGCTCCAGTTCGAGGTGTCCTGGCGTGCTCTCGGCGAACAGCGCGTACAGGGCCCCGTACGGGCGCCCGCCGACGGCGGCCAGGCCGAGCGCGATCGTGTGCAGGCCGTTCAGCCGCGCCCACACCAGGTCGTCCAGCCCGTTCGACTGCAGCAGAACGGTCTTGCCGGTGCGTAAGAGCTTGTCCACGAGGCTCGTGCGCAGGTCCGTGGTGGTGCCTCTGATGGCGTCCGGCAGCTGGTACGTGCTGACCAGGCGTAGCCGATCGCCCTCGATCAGCACGAACCCGCCCGCGTCCGCCCCCGTGAGCTCGGTGAGGCTGGCCGAGATCCGGTCGAGCACGGCGGAGAGCTCCAGCTCGGAGTTGATGTCGCCGACCACGTCGGTCAGCCTGCGCACCAACTGTGCCCTGCGGGCCATGCGGTTCCTGGCCAACTCGTCGGCCCGCGCGAGATGGTGCACGCAGACGTACCCGGCCACGGAGCTGCCCAGGCGCAGCGCGCTGATGTCGACCCGCACGTCGAGGACGGTCCCGTCGTTGCGTAAACGCTTGGTGCGGACCGAGACCTGGCCTCCGGTGCGTACGCGTTCGAGCACGGCGTTGTGCTCGGCGGTGAGCTCACCAGGCACGATCGGCGCCCGGCGCCCGAGCATCTCCTCCGCCGTCCACCCGAACAGCCGCTCGGCCGCTTCGTTCCAGACCAGCACACTCTGATCCCGGTCGACGACCATGACGGCGTTGGGCGAACAGGCGAGCGCAGCACGAGCTATCTCATCGTCACTCCCGGCCCATTCGTCCCCCACTCCTCCATAGTGCCCGTGGCAGGGTGAGTGCGTCGGGCGATCCGTCCGATACGCTGCGGTCACGGCGATTCTCGGTGGGTGGGGAGGGTGGGTGCCATGTCGAGTGGTGATCTCGATGCCTTGTTGCGCGTGACCTCCAACACCTATCGAGGTGAGACACCCCCTGACATCGCCTTCGGCACCTATGACGGCGCCGTCGGCAGGCTGGTGCTCGCGGTGACGGGCAAGGGCATCGTGGCGTGCAGCTTCGAGCCTGAGAACAATGTGTTCGAGCTGATCACGAGGCATGTGGGCACGTTCATCGGGCCGGACGCGCGCCGGCTCGACCCGGTGCGCAGGGAGCTGGACGCTTACTTCTCGGGCCGCCTGCGCGCGTTCGCCACGCCGGTGAACCTGACGCTGGCCACGTCGTTCGCCCGCACGGTGCTGCAGAAGACGATGGCGGTCCCGTACGGCACGACGACGACGCTGGAGGCGATCGGCGCGAGCATAGGCAGGCCGCGCGCGCTGCGGGCGATCGGCAACGCGCTGGCCTCCAACCCCGTCTGCGTGATCGTGCCGTGCCACCGGGTGGTGCGCGAGGACGGCGGGCTCGGCGACTACGCGGGCGGCCCCGCGGCCAAGCAGCACCTGCTCAACGTCGAGAAGCGCGCCCCAGCGAGCCGATGAGCAGCGTCACCAGCGCGGCCACGATGGCCGCGCCGAGCGCGCCGTTCATCCACGACTGCCGGGTGAAGCCGATGGCCTCGCGGACCGACTGCCAGATGGCGTCCCACTGCGGGACCGTGGGCGTGGAGGTCGTCAGCCAGTACGCCACGAAGCCGAGGGCCCACGGCACCAGCCTCGACCAGCGCGAGGGCGCGTTCTCCGCGGTGTTCCAGTCGCGCGAGCCGCCCAGCACGAAGTAGTCCACGGCCAGCACCGCGAACATCGGCACGAACACCGCCCCGATCACCCCCAGGAACGCCCCGTACGAGTTGACGTCCACGAACAGGGCGATCGCGACGGTCAGCACGCCGATGGCGGTGGAGAGAATGCGCCGGTCCACGCGCGGCATCAGGTTCTGCAGCGAGACCGTGGTGGAGTAGACGTTGGCGAACGACTGGTCGGTCTCGCGCAGCACCAGGATCGCGAAGAACAGCGCGCCCAACGGCACGGCGACGAACGGGCCGAACACCGACGTCCCATCGGCCTGCACCACGTCCGCCCCCGCCATGGCCACCGCGTACACGCCGAGCCCCAGGCAGGCCACCTGCGCCAGCGTGTAGCCGCCGACCACGCCGGTGAACGCGGCCCTGCCCGACCTGGAGTGCCGGGCGAAGTCCGCCGCCATCGGCACCCACGACACCGACAGCGCGATCACGTAGTCAACGGCCGGGGCGAACGCCGTCCAGGACCCGCCGGTGTGCGCGGGGGCCCGGGTCAGGAAGAACCAGGCGAACCACAGCAGCGACACGATCACGCCGACGGTGACGTACCGCCGCAGGATCCGCACCGACCCGAGCGGCCAGATCGTGAGCGCGGTGGTCAGCGCTCCCGCCACGATCACCCACACCTGGTACGGCACCGCCCCGAAGATCGCGCTGGCCGCCTTGGCGATGACCCACAGCTCGAACGCGCCCCAGCCGATCATCTGCACGATGTTCAGGACCGTGGGCACGTACGAGATCCTCGCCCCGAACAGCCCACGCAGCAGCACCATCGCGGGCTGCCCCGTCCGCGTGCCCGGGACGGCGGACAGGCCGACCATGGCCGTGCCGATCAGGCTGCCCACCACGACGGCCGCCAGCGCGGCGGCCAGGCTGAGCGGGGCGTTGCCGAGCGGATCGAGCAGGAGCAGCGCTCCGGAGAAGCCCAGGAGGCTGACCCCGAGGTTCGCCCAGAGCGCACCCTGGTCGAGCACGCCAAGGGTCTTGGGCGGCCTGCCCTCGAGAGTCAGGGGAACCTCGTTGGCGACATGCGTCATCGCACACTCCCTACGCCGGCATTACCCGGACAGGTTCAGGCGGTCGGCAGCGGATCTCTTGCTGCCCTCTCAGCCCGGCGAACCCCGAGCTCCCGCGACGATCTGAAGTTAGCGCCCTCATCATGCCCTAGTGGCGGCAGAAACGCCACAGGGAGGCTTTACGCGTGCTTTTGGAACTTTTTATGCCACGACGGGCGTTTGACCGGTCTCGCTGACCATCGGGCGACGCGCGTACTCCCACGACTGCATGCCGCCACCGACGTTGACCGCGTCGCGTCCGAGCTGGTTGAGCCAGGCCGCGACCTGCAAGGATCGGCCGCCGACCCGGCAGACGACGTAGACCGTCCGGTCACCGGGCACCTCGTCGACCCGCCCTTGGATCTGGGTCATGGGGATGTGGACTGCCTCCGGCGCGTGCCCGGCGACCCACTCATCCTGCTCTCGGACGTCGAGCAGGTAGGCGTCGTCGGGAACGGCACTGGCTTCGATCTCAGGAACGGTCATGACTCCATCATCTCGCGCCGCGCGTCGTAGGCGGCACGCGCCGTGGCGATCTCCTGCTGGTGCTCCTCCGTCCACGTGACCAGCGCCTTGATGGTCTGGTGGAGGGTACGGCCGAGCGGCGTCAGCGCGTAGTCCACCCTGGGCGGCACGACGGGATGGACCGTGCGGCTGACCAGACCGTCGCGCTCGAGCTGGCGCAGGGTCACGCTGAGCATGCGCTGGCTGACACCGTCGATCTCGCGGCGGAGCTGGGTGAAACGCAGGGTCTGGCAGTCGAGCAGGGCGATCACGAGCAGCGACCACTTGTCCGCGATGCGGTCGAGTATCTGCCGGACCTCGCAGTCCTCACGCGTGTCCCACTGGCGTACGTCGTAGTCGTCTTCCACGGTGCTGTCGCAGTAACCGAGTGATTCCAAAGTGCCTTCTTCCATGACATTTCATGGTCGCCGATGATGTGTCCGGTTACAAGAGAGAACCGATATGCCTAGAAGTAACCGGGAGTTTGTTATGCCTGCTCGCTCTTGGGGCGTGCTGATCGTTCTATGCGGAGCCATCTTTCTCGAGGGCATCGACGTGGCCATGCTCAACGTCGCTCTCCCGTCCATCAGGGCCGACCTGGGACTGTCCACCGGCGTGCTGAGCGGGGTCGTGAGCGCGTACGTGCTCGGCTACGGCGGCTTCATGCTGCTCGGCGGCCGGGCGGCGGACCTGCTGGGCCGGCGGCGGATGTTCCTGATCTGGCTGGGGGTGTTCCTGGCCTTCTCCGGGCTCGGCGGATTCGCTCATGAGGGGTGGGTGCTGCTGGTGGCCAGGTTCGTCACGGGAGTGGCCGCCGCGTTCATGACCCCCGCCGGGCTGTCCCTGCTCACCACGACCTTCCCCGAGGGCCCGCAGCGGAACCGGGCCCTGCTCATCTACGCCGGCACGGCCGCGGGCGGCTTCGCGCTCGGGCTGGTGATCGGCGGCCTGCTGACCGCGTTCGGCTGGCGCTGGGTCTTCTTCGCGCCCGTCCTGCTGTCGCTGGTGATCCTCCTCGCCGCGATCCCCCTGCTCAAGGGCTCTCCTTCCGACCCCCTTCCTTCCGGGCCCCGCGGCGGCGGCTTCGACGCGGCCGGCGCTCTGAGCGTCACGGGCGCGATGATGCTCCTGGTCTACGGGGTGGTACGCCTCGAGCACCCGTCCGACAACTGGCCGCTGACGGCGGCCACCTTCCTCGGGGGCCTGGCGCTCCTCGGGGTCTTCGTCGCCGTCGAACGCCGCTCCACCCGCCCCCTGGTCCGCCTCGGCATACTCAGGTCGGGCGCCCTGGTACGGGCGAACGTCACGGCCGCCCTGCTCACGGCGTCGTTCTTCGGCTTCCAGTTCCTGGTCACGCTGTATCTGCAGGAGCTGCGCGGCTGGTCCACCATCCAGACGGGCCTGGCCCTGCTGGCGGCCGCCGCCGACGTGGTCCTCGCCCCGACGCTCACGCCGTGGCTGGTCAACCGGTACGGCAACGCCAAGGTCGTCCTGGGCGGCCTGCTGTCGGGGCTGCTGGCATACGCGCTCTTCCTCGGGGTGGGACTCGACTGGACGTATGCGGCCATGCTGCCCTCGATGCTGCTGATCGGCCTGATGTTCGCCTTCGTCTACGGCCCCCTCACGATCGTGGCCACGGACGGGATCGCACCGGAGGAGCAGGGGCTCGCGAGCGGCCTCATCAACACGTCGTTCCAGTTCGGCGCCGCCCTGGGCCTGTCGATGGTGACGGCGGTCAACGTGGCGGCCCTGGGCGACGAGACAACGGCGGAGTCGGGCCTCACGGCGCTACGCACGGCCCTGGCGGTCCCGGTGACGGCCACCCTGCTGGCCGCGGTGGTGGCGGCCTACGGCCTCCGCAAGCACATGGGGACGCGGAAGGCAGACCGGGTGCCGATCGACGCCTGACCCACCCACTCAGGCCGACCATGGGACGCACCGGCTCGTGGGGGTGCGCCGACTCGTGGGCGCCAGCTCGTGGGGCGCAACCGCTGGTCGGGAGCGCACCGCCCGTGAAGGCACCGCCCGTGAAGGCACGCTCGTGGGGGCGCGCCACGTCGGCGGGACGATGGGCGGTGCTGGCGGTTGGGGTTTAGCCGACTCGGCCGTAAAAGATCATTTAAGCAACCGAGAGAGGCGCCGGTCGGCGAGCGGCTTGCCGCCGGTCTGGCAGGTGGGGCAGTACTGCAGGGACGAGTCGGCGAAGGACACCTCGCGGATCGTGTCGCCGCACACGTCGCACGGCTGTCCTGTCCGGTTGTGGACGCGCAGCCCGGACTTCTTCTCCGCCTTGAGGTCCTTGGCCGCCAGCCCGTGCGCCCGCTCCACCGCCTCCCCCAACGTGGTCACGATGGCCTCGTGCAGGTCGGCGATCTGCGCGTCCGTCAGCGACGAGGCGATCTTGAACGGGGACATTCTGGCCGCGTGCAGCACCTCGTCCGAGTACGCGTTCCCGATGCCCGCGATGATCTTCTGGTCGCGCAGCAGCCCCTTGATCTGGGTGCGGTTGCCGCTCACGATGCGCTTGAGCGCGTCCACGGTGAAGGACTCGTCGAGGGGGTCGGGGCCGAGGGAGGCGACGCCGGGGATGTCTTCGGGATTTTTCGTGACGTAGACGGCGAGGCGCTTCTGCGTCCCCGCCTCCGTCAGCTCGAACCCGGGCGCCAGCCCCTCCTCGTCGGGTGCCAGCCGGACCCGTACCGCGAGCGGCCCCTTGCCCGGCCGCACGGGCTTCGCGCCCGAGAGGTCGTCGCGCCAGCGCAGCCACCCCGCCCTGGCCAGGTGGATGACCAGGTGGAGGCCGTCGCAGTCGAGGTCGAGGAACTTGCCGTGCCGCGACACGCTGGTGACGGTCAGCCCTCCGAGCGCGGTCACGGGCGGATCGAACGTCTTGAGCGCCTGGATGGCCACCACGTCGACCCCCAGGACCGTACGGCCCACCGCCCGCTCGCGCAGGAAGTGGGTGAGAGACTCCACTTCGGGAAGTTCCGGCATGCCACCAGGGTACGGCGCACACCGAACTGTCCACAGCCTGTGGAAACCGTGTCAGGTGAGCACGGCTACGGCACGTCCCAGAAGGCCAGCTCGTGCGCCATCCCCTCGGCGAACAGCGCCTCCGCCCGCGCCGGATCCGGCGCCGCCTCGTCGATCATCTGCGCGATCCGCACGGTCAGCGCCTCGAACCCCGGATCCGCGTACGTGTCCACCCAGGCCCGATATCTCGGCTCAGCAGGCGGATCCTCCGCCAATATCCGCCCAAGACTCGAATATCCCCACATACACGGATAAAGCGCGGCCAGTCCCTCCCCATAGGAGGCCGCCGACTCCAGCAGGAACGCCGTGTACGCCGCACACGCCGGCCCCTTCACCGCCCCCTCCAGATCGGCCCCGAACTCCGCCGACATCGACCTGTGCAGGCTCAGCTCGTCGTGGTACGTGGTGTGCGCCAGGTCCACCAGATCACCCAGATGCTCGTCGGGAGCCTGCCAGGCCAGCCGCGCGAAGACCCGTACGTAGTCGAGCAGGAACAGGTAGTCCTGCTCCAGCCACGACCTGAACACCGGCTCCGGCAGGTCGCCACGCCCGATGCCGGCCACGGTGGGGTGCTCGAGCTGCGCCTGGAGCAGCGGGCGGCCAATGGCGTGCAGCTTCTCCGAGATGGTCATGGTTGGGAGGTTAGTGTCGAGGCATGACTGTGACGATCGCTGAGGAAGTCCTCCTGCTCGCCTACAGCGAAGACGGCATGCCCCTGATCACCTGGACCCAACTGGACCCCGCGCTCGCCGGCGCCGTCCTCGCCGAACTGGCCATCCGCGGACGGGTGGAACTGTCGGACGAGAAGGTGACGCTCAAGGACGCGTCCCCGCTCGGCGACGCCGAACTGGACGCCGTACTGGCCCGCATCGCCTCGGAGAGCACTGGCGGAAAGCCGGTCTGGTGGATCCAGCAGCTACGCTCCGCCGAGCTGCGCGGGCGCCTGCTCTCCAGGCTGGCGGAGTCGGGTGTGCTGTCGGAGCAGCGGGAAAAGGCGATCATCTTCACCACGACACGCTGGCCCGAGGCCGACCCGAGCGTGGAGGGGGAGGTCAGGGATCGGGTGCACAGCGTCCTGGCGGGCGCGGACCCGGACGCCCGTACGGCCGCCCTGATCGCGATCGCGCACGCGGCCAAGCTCGACCGCCGGGTCTTTCCGGAGGCGAGCGAGCAGCGCATCAACGAGATCGTGACGGGCGCCTGGGCCGGTGACGCGGTCGCCAGGACGGTCATCTCCATCCAGGCGGCCGCGACCGCCGCCGCGGCCGCCGTCATCATGGCCACCACAGCCACCGCGACAGGCACTGTGACAGGCGTCTTCCCCTCCTGAGCCCCGCCCCGAGCCGGCCTGCCGCCCCCAGCACGAGGCGGCGGCCGGCCAGGGGAGCACGGCCGGGAGAACCGGTCAGTTGGCGTCGACGACGTTCCGGGGGACCGGCTTGTCGTTCTTCAGTGCGTCGAAGAGGGCCAGGGCCTTGGTGCGGTCCCACTTGACCGCCGTGCCGCCGCTCGGAACGGTCTCGTTCCCGCCGAA
Organism: Nonomuraea sp. NPDC049784; assembly: GCF_040659615.1. Classification (NCBI taxonomy): domain Bacteria; kingdom Bacillati; phylum Actinomycetota; class Actinomycetes; order Streptosporangiales; family Streptosporangiaceae; genus Nonomuraea; species Nonomuraea sp. NPDC049784. The sequence goes on along the minus strand of NZ_JBFAMX010000020.1, from coordinate 13,742 downwards.
CGGCACCACCGTCGTCACCGGGCTGTCGCCCATCGCCAGCCCCAGCGACAACATGTCGAACGCCCCGGTCCCGGAGTCGACCGCGACCGCGTCGGTGGCGCTCATCGCCAGCGGGATCGACGTGAACGGGTTGATCAGCACCCCGGGACTGGCCGCCTTCTTCACGACCGCGCCCAGGAACTGCCGCTGCCGCTTGGTCCGCTCGAAGTCGGGCAGCGCGCCACCCTTGCGGGTCCGCACGTAACCCAGGGCCTGGGCGCCGTTGAGCACCTGTGTGCCCTTCTTCAGCTTGAGCCCGGCCTTCGGGTCGTCCACGGCGGCCCGTACGTTGATCTCGACCCCGCCGATGGCGTCCACGATGTCCACGAACCCGGCGAACCCGATCTCCATGTAGTGGTCGATCCGCACTCCGGTGACCGACTCCACGGTGCGGACCAGCAACTGCGGCCCGCCGTTGTAGGCGGCGTTGAGCTTGTCGCGGCCCTTGCCGGGGATGGTGACCGCCGAGTCGCGCGGCAGGCTCACCAGCGTCGGCTTGTCACCGGTGTCGGGAATGTGCAGCAGCATCATCGAGTCCGTACGCTGCCCGACGGCCTTACCTGTGGCCAACTTCTTCCGCTCGGCGGCCGACAGGCCCTTGCGGCTGTCGGAGCCGACGAGCAGCCAGTTGGTGCCGGGAGTGTCGGCGATACGGCCCGGGTAATCGGCGAGCACGCCGTCGATGCCCGTGATCCGGGAGTTGATCCAGAAGAACAGGCCCACGGCCGCCACGAGCAGGACCACCAGCAGCCCGGCGACTATCTTCAGGATGGTCCTGCCGGACAGCCGCCTGCGCGGCCTCGTGGGATCGGAAGGCTCGCCGCCCTTCGAGTGACGCAGCGGCCGGACCGGACTGTTCCCGGAGCGCGCCCTGCCGTACACGCGCGAGCCGCCCCTGGGCGGCTCTTCCGGGGAAACGGTACGTGGCCCCGGCTCGGGAGTCTGCGAGGCCGCGGGGAGCTTGTGCGTTGGCGCGCCCGGCCCCCCGAACGGGACCTCATGGGCCGGCGCGCCCCCGGAGCGCAGGCCGTCATCGGGCCTCGGTGGCAGCGGGCGGCCGTCGCCTGGTGAGCGCATGGCCCGCGTCCGGTCGTCCTCAGACACTTTGCCTTCTTCCCTTCGGTTTGTCATAGACGCTACGTCGAACCCCGCACCAGTGAAGACTTTCCGCCAAGGTTTTCCCACGTAAAAGTACGCGGAACGAGCGAAGAGTCACTCCGGAAACATAGATGCCAACAGCATCGTTACGGTTATGGACGACCTCTATCGAAGGGATGATCGTGTCCGCTCCGGACCCGTGGAGTCTTCGCCCGTGCTGTGGCACGGGTTCCTCTGAGAGCTCACCATGGTGAGTGCTTATCTGGGCCTGCTGGCCCTCTTCCTCCTCACGGCGGCGACCGGCTACTTCGTCGCCCAGGAGTTCGCCTTCGTAGCCGCCGACCGCGCCCTCCTACGCGAGCAGGCAGCGGCGGGCGACCAAGCCGCCGACAAGGCGCTCCAGGTCACGTCGCGCCTCTCCTTCATGCTCTCCGGCGCCCAGCTCGGCATCACCGTCACAGCGCTGCTGGTCGGTTTCCTGGCCGAGCCCGCCATCGCCACGATCGTACGGCCGTGGCTGGGAGACAGCGGGATGCCCGACACCGTGGTCACCGGCCTCTCGGTCGCCATCGGCGTCTTCGTGGCGACCGTTGTCCAGATGGTCCTGGGCGAGCTCGCGCCCAAGAACCTGGGCATAGCCAGGCCGGAGCCGGTGGCCAAGTTCCTGGCGAGCTCGACGCTGGTCTACCTGGCGGTGGTGGGCCCGGTGGTCAAGTTCTTCGACTCGGCGGCGACCGGTCTGCTCAGACGCGTGGGCATCGAGCCGGTCGAGGAGGTTGAGCACGGCGCCACGCCGGAGGAGCTCTCCCGCATCATCGAGGAGTCCACAAGGGCCGGCGAGCTGCCGCCGAGGCTCTCGGACCTCCTGGAGCGGGCCCTGGAGTTCGGTGACAGGACCGCGGAAGAAATCATGGTCCCGCGCCCCCGCGTCGTGGTGCTCCGCGCGGACCAGCCGATCGAGGACCTCATCGAGATCATGCGCAAGTGCGGCCACTCCCGCTACCCCGTCATCAACGAGGACGGCGACGTGGTGGGCGTGACAGGCGTACGCGAGCTCCTCTCATCGGGCCTGGAGGAGGGCGAGATCGCCGCCATCACCCGCCCGGCGCTGCTCATCCCTGACTCGGTGCCGATACCGGCCGTACTGGACAGGATGCGCGCGGCCAAGGACGACATCACCTGCGTCATCGACGAGTACGGCGGCCTGGCCGGCGTGATCACGGTGGAGGACCTGGCGGAGGAACTGGTCGGCGAGCTGGTCGATGAGAACGACCCGGAGCCCGCCGGCGCGGTCGAGCAGCCGGGCGGCGTCTGGGAGGTGCCGGGCACGCTGAGGCTGGACGAGGTGGAGCGCGCCACCGGCGTGGCTCTCCCGGAGAGCGACGACTACGACACGCTCGCGGGCCTGGTCCTCGCGAAGCTGGGCAGGATGCCCAACGAGGGCGACACCGTGACGGTCCCGATCGAGCCGGACACCGACCCGTTCGCGGAGAACGAAGAGACACCCCTGGCGGAGCTGACGGTCATGTCCCTCAATCGCAGGGTGCCCGAGTGGGTCCGCCTGTCGCCGGTCAAGCACGCGGAGGCGGCACGATGACCCTGCTCATCCTCAGCCTGGCGCTGCTGGCCTTCAACGCGTTGTTCGTGGCGGCGGAGTTCGCCTTCGTCTCCTCGAGGCGCCACCGTCTGGAGGAGATCGCCTCCCGCAACAACAACCGCCTGATAAGGCTGACGGCGAGTTCCGCCATAGGCGGCGGCAAACAACTCTCGCTGATGCTCGCCGGCGCCCAGCTGGGCATCACCCTGTGCACGCTGGGCCTGGGCCAGGTGACGGAGCCGGCGATAGAACACACTCTGGAACCCCTCTTCGCCGCCCTGGGCGTCCCGGAGGGCTTCCGCCTGCCCATCGCGCTGACAATCGCCCTGGCCCTGGTGACCTTCCTCCACATGGTGGTGGGCGAAATGGCCCCCAAGTCCTGGGCCCTGACCCACCCGGAGCGCTCGGTCATGCTGCTGACCCTGCCGTTCCGCGCCTTCACCTGGCTGATGCGCCCGCTGCTGTCGGCCCTGAACGGCGTCACGAACCTCATCCTCCGCCTGTTCGGAGTCGAGCCGAGGAACGAGCTGGCGACCACCAGAACCCCCCGCCAGTTGGCCATGCTGGTGGGCGAGTCAGGCAGGATGGGCCTCCTGGACCGAGAGGAGCACGACCTCCTCACCAGAGCCCTGAGACTGGACGACGAGGGCATAGAACGCCTGATGGTCCCCATCGGCAAGGCGGTAATGGTCCCGCCGTCGGCGGACGCCGCGGAAATCAGAGAGGCCGCCGCCAAGAGCGGCCACCTCCGGCTCCTGGTGGGCACCCCGGAAAACGTGAAGGGCGCCCTACACGCCCGAGACGCCCTCCTACAGCCGACGCGCAGCGCAGAAGAACTCTGCAGACCCGTACCGACACTGCCCTGCACAACCCAGGTCCCAGAGGCGGTGACGGCGTTGCAGGAGGCAAGAGCCCACCTGGCCCTGGTGACGAACCTGCCAGGAGAGGTGATCGGAATGGTGACCCTGACAGACCTGCTGGGCGAACTCCTGGACACCAGAACCCTGGCAGCGTAATTGTGATCTAGTTCACAAGCAACCAAGCAGCCCCGGGCGTACCACCCAAAACGGCACGCCCGGCGCTCACCCAGCAGGCGACGACCAGTCAGCAGTCCTTCGGTGAGCCAGCATCACAATATGGTCTAAATCACACCATCAAGCAGCCAGAAAGCACCCTGCAACCAATCGGGCGTACCTTCCAAAGAAGGCACGCCCGTTACCAACAGGTTCTTGAAAAGAGAGACCCCAACCCTTGCGATCCAGCAAACACTTCGCCAGTGTGGGTCTGCGCAAGCCTACGGCGAGCAACAAGCCTACGGCGAGCAACAAATGGATAGAGGGCCCGGGAGGAAACCTCCCGGACAGGGGGGTCCCGGGGGAACTCCCCCGGGAAACGCTGGGGGTCCGGGGGTCATCCCCCGGGAGACATGACGAGGGGACCCGAGGGAGCGGGCCTGAAAGGCCTGCGACCAAGAGTCCCCAGTCACCGAGTGGGCGAGGAGGGATTTGAACCCTCACGTCCTTTCGGACACACGGACCTGAACCGTGCGCGTCTGCCGTTCCGCCACCCGCCCTTGTGGGTGCGGAAAGAACACTAGCACGGAACAGCCAGTGGTACTGAACCCGGATACGATCGCATAAGACACGGGAGCGGAGGAGCTGGGCGCGACAGCCGACGAGCGCCAGGGACGCCGTGACGTGGAACGAGCGGGAACCGGGCGCCGGACGCGTCTGGGGGCCGCGATCATATGCACGGAGGAAGGGAGGTACCCGGTGGGAGTCCTTCAGCGCTTCGAGCGAAGGCTCGAAGGCTTGGTGGAGGGAGCCTTTGCGCGGGCGTTCAAATCTGACCTTCAGCCGGTCGAGGTCGCCAGCGCGGTTCAGCGGGAGATGGATGAGCGTGCGGCGATCGTCGCTCAAGGTCGCACGCTCGTGCCCAACGACTTCGTGGTTGAACTGTCCACGACCGACAGCGAACGGCTTGAGGTCTACGCCGACAGCATCAGCCACGAACTGGCCAACCTCGCCAGGGAGTACGCCAAGGAGCAGGGCTACTCCTTTGTGGGACCGGTCCGGGTCCGCTTCGAGACCGCCGGCGACCTGGCTGTGGGACTGTTCCGCATCAGGTCTGGCGTCATCCGCGGTGCGACGGTCGAGCAGGACGAGATTCGCCAGCCGGCGAGCGACCTGCCTCCGTCGAGGCCGCACGCGTTCAACGGGCGGCCGAGGCTGCTCGTCTCCACCCAGGACGACCCGCAGGGCGACCGTTCCTACGAGCTCACCACACCGGTGACCTTGCTCGGCAGGGGCACCGACTGCGATCTTCGTCTGGTCGATCCGGGCGTCTCGCGGCACCATGCGGAGCTGCGGGTCGAGGGCCAGACGGTGGCTCTCGTCGACCTGGGGTCCACCAACGGCACTTTCGTCAATGGCCAGCCGGTACGCAGGATCGAGCTCCAGAACGGCACGCGAGTGACGCTGGGACGCACGACTCTGGTGTTCCGGCGCGATTAGGGGTAGACAAACGGTCCATGTCCGAGCTCACGCTGCTGCTGATCCGGCTCGCCTTCCTGGCGGTGCTGTGGTTCTTCGTCATTGCCGCAGTCGGCGTGATCCGGACTGACTTGTTCGGGTCACGTACGGCTCCCGCGGGCCCACGCAAAGGCGTGAAACCCGCCAAACCCGTGGCGAAGCCCAAGAGTAAGAAGGGCGAGCCACGCCAGCTCATAGTTACGGGTGGCCCGCTGCAAGGCACCACCATTAACCTCACGGAGACGCCCATCACCATTGGCCGGGCCAATGACGCCACGCTGGTAGTCACAGACGACTACGCTTCCAGCCGGCATGCCCGGCTCTTCCCCCAGGACGGTCAGTGGATCGTGGAAGATCTCGGTTCGACCAACGGCACGTATCTCGACCGCTCGAAAGTCACCCGCCCGACCCCGGTGCCGCTCGGTGTTCCGATCCGCGTCGGCAAGACAGTCATTGAATTGCGCAAATGACCATCGCACTCCGCTACGCCGCCCGCTCGGACGTCGGCCTCCTCCGCGAAGGAAACGAGGACTCGGCGTACGCTAGCGGCCGCCTGCTCGCCGTCGCAGACGGCATGGGCGGGCACGCACACGGCGAGGTGGCGAGCTCAGTCGCCATCGCCGCCATGGCCTCTCTGGAAGAGGCCCAACAGGGGGGTGACCTGCTCAACACCATCGAGGCAGCGGTACGCGACGCCAATCGCAGGCTGCACGAAATGGTGGGGCGGGATCCCAGCCTCAAAGGCATGGGCACGACTCTCACGGCCATGCTCTGGCACGGCACCCAGGTCGCTCTGGTGCACGTCGGCGACTCGCGCGCCTACCTGCTCAGACGTGGGGAGCTCTACCAGATCACCCATGACCACACGCTGGTGCAGCAGCTCGTCGACGACGGGCGCATCACGCCGGAAGAGGCAGCCACACATCCGCAGCGCTCGATCCTGCTGCGGGCGCTGGACGGCAGCGGGGAGGTCGATCCCGACCTCACGCTCCGCGAGGCGCAGGTGGGCGACCGCTACCTGCTGTGTTCCGACGGCCTGTCGGGCGTGGTGAGCGCGGAGACGCTGCACGCCACGCTCACCAACATCGACGACCCGGAAGAGGTCGTGCGCCAGCTCATCGACCTGGCCAACAGAGGCGGCGGGCCCGACAACATCACGTGTGTGCTGGCCGACGTCCTGGAAATCACCGATGGGCAACAGGTGCCCGCCGAGGCCGCCATCGTCGGCGCCGCGGGCATGAACCAGCTGCACGGTAACCCGCAGGACACCCATCCGGGGCGAGCCGGCGCGGTGACCGCACCCCAGCCGGTGCTCACCGACGACGACTACGATGAGCCGGTCGCCGAGGCGCCCCGGCGCAGGCGTCGTCTGTGGCCCGTACTGGTCACCGTGCTTGGCGTAGGCGTGGTCGCCGTCGGCGTCGGCGGCTACTTCGGATACCAGTGGACTCAGGACCAGTTCTTCGTCGGTGCTAGGGGCGACGAAGTGGTCGTGTTCCAGGGGATCAAGACAGAGCTGGGCCCGTTCCAGCTCTTCGAGGTCAGCAAGCCCACGGGCCGGCAGCTCTCTCAGCTGTCCGAGGCCGACCAGGCGCGAATCAAGAGCGGCATTCCGGTCACCACCGTCGACGAAGGTATGACGAAGATCAACGCCTTGCAGTTCGCCCAGGACCAGAAGGACAGCAGCGACACCCCCTCTACGACCGCCAGCTCGTCGCCCTCGCCATCCGCGAGCGCGACCAAGACGAAGCAACGGTAAATGAGCGAAGTCGCAGTCTCCCCCGTCCCGATGCCGGCCAAGCGCCGGGTGGCTCAGCTCGTCATGCTCGCCCTGGCGGTGGTGATCGTCATGGTGGCCTACGCCAACGTGGGCCTGGCGGTCGACGGCAAGATCCCCGCGGGCATGCTGGCGTACGGCCTGGGGCTGGGCGGTCTGATGCTGGCCGCCTACCTCGTGCTGGCCAAGTTCGCCCCCTGGGCCGACCCCTTGATCCTGCCGCTGGTGACCCTGATCAACGGTCTCGGCCTGGTGATGATCTACCGGTTGGAGGCCGCCAAGATGGGCGGCGCGTCCGCCGCCAACCAGATCATGTGGACGGGTCTCGGCGTCGTCATGTTCTCGATCACCCTGATCGTGCTGCGCGACCACCGCATGCTCCAGCGCCTCACCTACACCGCGGGCGCCGTCGGCCTGGTCCTGCTCGCCATCCCCGCGGTGCTGCCCAGCAGCCTCAGCGAGGTGCAGGGCGCCAAGATCTGGATCCGCCTCGGCGGCTTCTCCATCCAGCCGGGCGAGTTCGCCAAGCTGGCGCTGGTCGTGTTCTTCGCCGGCTATCTGGTGGCCAAGCGCGACGTGCTGGCGCTGGCCGGGCGGCGGCTGCTCTTCATCGACCTACCCAGGGCCAGGGACCTCGGCCCGGTCCTCGTCACCTGGGGGTTCAGCCTGCTCGTCCTGGTCTTCGAGAAGGACCTGGGCACCTCGCTGCTGATATTCGGCACGTTCATCGCGATGCTCTACATCGCGACGCAGCGCACGTCGTGGGTGCTGATCGGCATCCTGCTCTTCGTCGGCGGCGCCTTCGTCGCCGGGCAGATCTTCGACCACGTGGGTGCCCGCTTCGACGTCTGGGGCGATCCCACCAACCCGGTCTACTACGGCAACGACCCCATCTGCGAGCAGAAGCCTGCAGGCAGCCCGATGTGCGGCAAGAGCTACCAGATCATGCAGGGCCTGTTCGGCTTCGGCGCCGGCGGCATCCTGGGTACGGGGCTCGGCCAGGGCAACCCCCAGTTGATCCCGCTGTCGTTCTCCGACTTCATCTTCGCCGCGACGGGCGAGGAGCTGGGCCTGACCGGCCTGATGGCGCTGATCATGATGTACGCCCTGCTGGTCGAGCGCGGCCTGCGCACGTCGCTCGCGGCGCGTGACCCGTTCTCCAAGCTCCTGGCGGGCGGGCTGTCGTTCATCCTGGCCTGGCAGGTCTTCATCATCGTCGGCGGCGTGACCAACCTCATCCCTCTGACCGGCCTGGTCACCCCGTTCATGTCCCAGGGTGGCTCCGCTTTGCTGGCTAACTGGATCCTTATCGCGCTATTGGTACGCATGTCAGACGCGGCACGGCGACCTCCGCCCCAGGCGATCCAGAACGAAGGACTGACGCAGGTGTTCCAGCGATGAACAGCACTCTGAAGCGCGTGGCCGTGGCCTGCCTGGCCATGTTCGCGCTCCTGATGATCAACGTGAACTACCTGCAGGCCGTGCGGGCCGAGGGCCTGAGCAAGGACGCTCGTAACACCCGCAACTTCTACGAGCGCTACGCCATCGAGCGCGGCCGCATCACGGCGGGCGGCAAGGTGCTCGCGCAGTCCGTCGAGACCAAGGACCCCCGGTTCAAGTTCGTCAGGGAATACCCGGAGGCCAAGCTCTACGCGCACGTCACCGGCTTCTTCTCGCCCGAGAGCGAGAGCGCGATCGAGAAGTCCGAGAACCAGCTGCTCGACGGCTCCAGCGCCGACCTGCTGCTGCGGCGGAGCATCGATCTGTTCACCGGCGAGCCGGCCAAGGGCGCCAACGTCGATCTCACGATCAACCCCAAGGCGCAGAAGGCGGCCTACGACGCGCTGCGGCAGAGCGGCAAGCGCGGCGCGCTCGTCGCGCTCAACCCGAAGACGGGCGGGATCCTGGCGATGGTCTCGCTGCCCACCTACGACCCCACCGAGCTGTCCGGCACCGACAAGGGCAAGGTCTTCCCGCGCTACGACGAGCTGGCCAAGGACAAGAGCCAGCCGCTGCTCAACCGTACGATCGAGCAGACGTACCCGCCCGGCTCGACGTTCAAGGTCGTGACCGCGGCGGCCTACCTCGAGGACGACTCCTCGCGCGGGCCGCAGACCAACGTGGACGCGCCGCAGCGGCTGCCGCTGCCCAACACGACCATCAGCCTGCCCAACTACGGCGGCGCGGCCTGCGGCTCCGGCTCGGTCACGCTGACGTACGCGCTGGAGAAGTCCTGCAACACGCCGTTCGGCAAGATCGGCATGGAGCTGGGCTACGACAAGATGAACGAGCAGACCGAGAAGTTCGGCATGGGCCAGCCGGTCGCCGTGCCGATGTCGGTGGCCAACAGCGACTTCGGCCCCGAGGAGGACAAGGCGGCCCTGGCGATGGCCTCCATCGGGCAGCGCAGCAACCGGATGACGCCGCTGCAGATGGCCATGATCGCCGCGGGCATCGCCAATGACGGCAAGGTGATGAAGCCGTACCTGGTCAACAAGATCTCTGACGCCAAGGGCGACACGATCAAGCAGGCCGAGCCCGAGCAGCTGTCCGATGCGGTCAGCTCCGAGACGGCGGGCAAGCTGCGTGAGATGATGGTCAGCGTCGTCCAGAACGGCACCGCCAACCTGGCGCAGGTCCCAGGCGTCCAAGTAGCGGGTAAGACGGGCACCGCGGAGACTGCCGACGGCCAGCCGCCGCACGCCTGGTTCATCTCCTTCGCGCCTGCCGAGGACCCGAAGGTGGCCCTCGCGGTCATCGTCGAGTCCGGTGCGGCCAACGTCGGCGCGGAGGCGACCGGCGGCCACACCGCCGCGCCGATCGCAAAGGCTGTGCTGGAGGCGGTGCTGAACAAGTGAGCGACGGTAACCTGCTGGGTCATGCGGCTCCGTAACCGCTACCTCCTGCTCTCCCGCATCGCCACAGGCGGTATGGGAGAGGTCTGGCGTGCCCGTGACGAGCTGCTCGGGCGCGAGGTTGCGGTGAAGATCCTGCGTAGCCACATCTACGCGGACCCCACTTTCCGCGAGCGGTTCAGGAACGAGGCGCGTCTCACCGCGGCCCTGGCCGATCCGGGAGTGGCGCAGATCTTCGACTACGGCGAGCAGAGCGATCTGGCCTATCTCGTGATGGAGCTGGTGCACGGCGAGCCGCTGTCGGCCATCCTGGCCCGCAACGGCGCCATCGGGCTCGAGGTGACGCTCGACGTGGTGCACCAGACGGCCAAGGCGCTGCACGTCGCGCACTCCGCCGGGATCATCCACCGCGACATCAAGCCGGGCAACCTGCTGGTCACCTCCGAAGGGGCCATCAAGGTCACGGACTTCGGCATCGCCAGGGCCCTGGAGGCCGCGCCGGTCACACAGACGGGCACCGTGGTGGGCACGGCCCAGTACGTCAGCCCTGAGCAGGCCCAGGGGTTCCCGCTCACGCCCGCCACCGACCTCTACTCGCTGGGCGTGGTGGCCTACGAGTGCCTGGCCGGGCGTGCGCCATTCCGCGGCGACAGCCAGGTGGCGATCGCGCTGCAGCACCTCAACGAGCTGCCGCCGCCGCTCGGCGTGGACGTTCCCGCGCCGGTGCGCGAGCTGGTCACGGCGCTGCTGGCCAAGGATCCCGCGCGCCGCCCCGCCACGGCGCTGGAAGTGGCCGACCGGGCCTACGTGGTGCGCGAGTCGCTGGCCAGCGTCGCCGAGCCGGGCGCCGACCTCAGCATGCTCACCGACCCGGGAGGCTTCCGCGTACGCGAGCCCGCGACGGAGGACGGGCAGGAGACGGACCACCTCGACCAGGCCACCACGCTGCAGGAGCCGGCCGGGGGAAGACGTCGCAAGAGGGCGTTCGCGCTGGCGGCCGCGGCCGGCTGTGCGGTCGCGGTGGGGCTCAGCGCGATCACGTTCGCCAGCAGCCCATCCGTAGAGACGCCGCCGGAGGTGGCGGAGCCGACCAGATCGGCCGCGCAGACGCCGGATCAGCCGTCGCCCACGCCGAAGAAGAAGCGCACCAGGCGACCTCCTGTGGTTCCGGTCAAGTCGCCGAGGCCTATACCCTCGCGGTCAGCTACGGTAAGCAAGTCAGCAACTCCTACCAAGAAGCCGACACCGAAACCGACCCCGACCACCCGAACCCCTACGCCCACACCGACCCCGAAGCCCACCACTACACAGAAAACTCCGACACCCACCGCCTCGCCGGACCCGGGTGCTACAAACCCGCCCAAAGAGGAGACGTGATGCGCTATGGGGTCGATGATGGACACCGGCGGCCCCCCGAGCAGGCCGGTACCCAAGATGAACGGTAAGGGACAGTGCAGGAAATGACTCAGCCTCGGCTACTCGGAGGTCGCTACGAGCTCGACGGTGTCGTCGGGCGCGGCGGCATGGCCGAGGTGTATCGTGCCCGAGACATCCGGCTGGACCGCATAGTCGCGATCAAGACCCTCCGGTCCGACCTAGCGCGAGACCACACCTTCCAGGCCCGGTTCCGCCGCGAGGCCCAGTCCGCGGCGTCCTTGAACCACCCGGCCGTGGTCGCCGTCTACGACACCGGCGAGGACGTCACCGACGGCGCGCCCGTGCCGTACATCGTGATGGAGTACGTCGACGGCCGGACGCTGCGTGACCTGCTGCGTCAGGACAGGAGGCTGCTGCCGGAGCGCGCGGTCGAGCTGGTCGACGGGATCCTGCGGGCGCTCGACTACAGCCACCGTGGCGGCATCGTGCACCGCGACATCAAGCCGGCCAACGTGATGATCACGCGGGCGGGCGACGTCAAGGTGATGGACTTCGGCATCGCGCGCGCGATGGCCGACTCCGCGGCCACGATGACGCAGACGGCGCAGGTGATCGGCACGGCTCAATACCTGTCGCCGGAGCAGGCGCGGGGCGAGCGGGTCGACGCGCGCAGCGACATCTACTCCACCGGCTGTGTGCTCTACGAGCTGCTGACAGGGCAGCCGCCGTTCACTGGCGACTCCCCCGTCGCGATCGCCTACCAGCACGTGCGCGAGGAGCCGATCCCGCCGTCGCAGATCGACCGTGACATCCCCCCGTGGGCCGACGCGATCGTACTCAAGGCCATGGCCAAGGACCCGGCCCACCGCTACCAGAGCGCGGGCGAGATGCGGGCCGACATCCAGCGGGCGATGTCCGGGATGCCGACCGACGCCCAGACGATGGCGCTGACCACCAACCACAGCCAGGGCACGCGCATGATGACGGCGACCCAGGCGGCCCAGGGCCCGGCCACGCAGCGCACCACCGCGGTCCCCCCGTACGAGTACGGCGACGGCGACGGCGGCGGTGGCCGCGGCGGACGGCGCCGAGCGAGCGGCGGAGGCGGCAACAACGCCGTCAAGACCGCGTTGTGGATCATCGTCCCATTGCTGATCATCGGCGCCTTCATCACGGTCGGCTACGTGGTGTTCAGCTCCAAGGGCGCGCCGTCCGACACGCAGGTCGCCATCCCGACGCTGGCCAGCCAGGAGCGGGCGTACGCGGAGCAGCAGCTCAAGGGGCTCCAGCTCAACGTCGAGGTCGTGCAGGAAAACAGCGACGACGTCGACAAGGGCAGCGTGATCAAGACTGATCCGCCCGAGGGCACCAAGGTCGACAAGCAGTCCAACGTCAAGCTCTACGTGTCGAAGGGCCCGGCGAAGGTCAAGGTCCCCGACGGCCTCATCGGCCTCCCGCAGGCGGACGCCATGAAGATGCTGGAGGACGCCAAGCTGCGCGGCACGGTCAAGACCAGGACCTCCAGCAAGAAGCAGGGCACGGTCATCGACACCAGCCCCAAGGCCGGTGAGGAGATCGAGAAGGGCGGCGCGGTCACCCTCTACGTGCCCAAGGAGCTCGGAGAGGTGCCCAGCGTGATCGGGCTCACCGTCGAGGATGCGACCTCCCAGCTCAAGGCCTCCGGCTTCAAGGCCAGGGTCTCGGAGCAGCCGAGCGACCAGCCCGAGGGCACGGTCATCCAGCAGAACCCGGGTGAGGGCACCAAGCTGCCGCCGGGCACGACGATCACGATCGTGGTCTCCACCGGTCCCGACATGAACACGCAGCCGCCCCCCAACGACCAGCCGACGGAGCTGCCCTCGGACGGGCAGACGGACGTCCCGTCCGACGAGCCGACCGACGACAACCCGATCGGCGACAACGGTCTCGGAGGATAACTGAGGCATCGAAAAGGGCCGCCCGGCTCCCGGGCGGCCCTTTTCGATGCCGGCGCACACAAAAAACGCCCCCGCCGCTCGGGGGCAACGGCGGGGACGCTCACTTGGTAGTCGCTCGGCGGAAGACGTTTGTTACACGATTCCGCGCAGCCAATTCTGGAGCAGCCGGTGACCGTGCTCCGACAGCACGGACTCGGGATGGAACTGGATGCCCTCAATGGGCGCCTCGCGGTGGCGCAGGCCCATGATGACGCCGTCCTCGGTGCGGGCGGTCACGTCGAGCACCTCGGGGACGGTCTCGGGCAGCACGGCGAGCGAGTGGTAGCGGGTCATCCGCACGGGCGAGGGCAGCGTCTCGAACACGCCCTTGCCGTCGTGAGCGACGGCGCTGGTCATGCCGTGGACGAGCTCGGGCGCGCGGGACACGGTGGCACCGTACGCCACGGCGATGGATGCGGTTACAGCCGGGGTGGGCTCGATCAGCACCAGCGGCTTGAAGCCCGGCTTCTACAACCTCCGCCTCACCGCCGG